>CALDSL010000400.1 GCA_937920255.1 uncultured Anaerolineaceae bacterium
GCGCCGGCGAAACTGAAGAGGGCATGCCGCCCCGCCGCCCGCAGGAACTGCTGGAAGAACTGTCGGCGCTGGTGCGCCTGCCGCTGCGCCTGAACACGGACCAGTTGCGCCGGCTGCCTGAGGGCAGCGACGATGTGCGCGAAGCGCTGGAACGCCAGATCAACGAAATGTCGCTGCTGGTGGTCGCCAACCGTCTGGTGGGCGCGCTCAAGCGCCGGCTGTCCGAACTGCAGGATATGAAAACGCTCCAGGTTCAGGGGTCCACCTTCCACGACGTGGCCGACGCGGTTCTGCGCCTGGCCGAGGGAACCTTTGACCAGCGTATCGACCGCCTGATCGCCGAAGGACAGATCGCGCGCGATCTCGACCCCGTGCTGGACAAATACGGCGAAGATGCGTTGAGCGACAAGGCCCTGGTGGAATTGCTCCAGTACATGACCCGCGGCGCGCGCATGGTGTTTGACCGCAAAACGCACCGCCAGGCCTGGCAAACCACCCAGCGCATGACCTACGTCTACCTGGCGGGGCACCTGCTGGAAGAAGCCGACCCGCAGTCGGTAACAGATGAGGTGCTCGAGCACCTGCAAGGCGCGCAGGAAGCACTGATGGCTGCCCTCGGACAGATGGAATGGAACCGCCTGCTGTCGAATGAAATCACCCTGGAAAAGGCCGACGCGCGCGCCCAGAAGCAATTCGCCGAGGCACTGGAGCCGCAGCGCTACGAAACACTGAAAACCTATTCGCTCTCAGAGCTGGACGACGAAGACCGCGTCACGATCACAAAGGTACTGGGCAGCGTGCTACAGACCGAAATCTACCGCCACATCCTGCTCACCGTCATCTCCGACCTGTGGGTGGATTATCTGACCAAGGTGGAAGCCCTGCGCGTCTCGATTGGCCTGGAAGCCTATGCGCAGCGCGACCCGCTGGTGCAGTACAAAGGCCGCGCCTCCGAAATGTTCACCGAGCTGCTGGCCGAGATTCGCTCCGGCGTGGTGAGCCGCATGTTCAACTACCAGCCGCGCAACGCTGAGCGTGACGCGCAGCGTGACGCTCAGCGTGACGCTCAGCGTGACGCCCAGCGTACCCAGCAGCCCACCCCGGCAGGGCCCGTCCCCGCGGCGGCCGGGGCTGCGGCCGCGCAACCAGAGGCTGCCGCCGTACCCGCCGGCGCCGGGAATGCCGCGCCCGGGCAGGGTCAAAAGCCCGGCAAGAAAAAGCGCAAGCGGCACTAAACAGATCTTCCAAAAAACCGGGGCAGGACTGCCCCGGTTTTGGTTGGATTTTCCGTCTTGTCTATACGCGCGCATGTTTGTTTCAGGGTTGTCAATTGAACCTTAAAGCTTTATAATGTGGTTTATCTTTTTCAAACCGGAGTACAGAATCGTATGGACCAAGACAACGCCCAACTCGAGCAGGGGGAAACGCCCGAGAATAATCAAGTGGAAAACCACAATATGGCTTCCCTGTTGGAACAGGAAGGGCTCGGCATTGACTTCCCTCAGCAGGGTGAGATCCGCAAGGGTGTAGTTGCCAGCAAAACCCCCAACCAGATCCTGGTGTCGGTGGGTACAAAGTCTGAGGGTGTGATCACGGGCAAAGAGCTCGAACAGATTCACCCCGCGGACCTGGAAAAACTACAGGTCGGGGAAGAAATTCCGGTGTACGTGGTGAACCCGGAAGATCAGAACGGCAACCTTGTGCTCTCGTATGTGCGCGCTCGCGAAGAAGTGAGCTGGCAGGAAGCCGAAGATTTTCTGCAGTCGAAAGAATCTTTCCACAGCAGCATCGTTGGTTTCAACAAGGGCGGTCTCATTGTTCCTCTTGGTGGTCTCCGCGGTTTTGTACCCGCCTCCCAGATTAGCCTCTCGCGCCGCGCCAACCTCACTGGCGACACCCCCGAACAGCGCTGGGCCAAGATGATTGGCCAGGAAATCGACGTGACCGTGATCGAAGTCGACCGCGAACGCCGCCGTCTGATCCTCTCGGAACGCGCCGCCAGCACTGAAACGCGCGAATCGCTCAAGGAACGCGTGATCGATGAACTGCAGGAAGGCGAAATTCGCACCGGGCGCGTCACCAGCCTGGCGGATTTTGGCGCATTCGTCAACATCAGCGGCGCCGATGGTCTCGTGCATCTGTCCGAAATCTCCTGGGAACGCATCAATCACCCCGGTGAGGTGCTCAAGGTCGGGCAGGAAGTGCGCGTCAAGATCATCAGCATCGACAAGGAAAAGAAGCGCATCGGCCTCTCCATTCGCCAGCTTTTGGAAGACCCGTGGGCGCAGCAGGCCGCGAGCTACCAGGTCGGCCAATTGGTGCAGGGCAACATCACCCGCCTGACCAAGTTCGGCGCGTTTGCCCGCCTTGAGAACGATCTGGAAGGCCTGATCCACATTTCTGAAATCAGCGAACGCCGCATCGAGCACCCCAAAGAGGTTCTCAAAGAAGGCGATAACGTCACGCTGCGCGTGATCAAGATCGACCCCGACAATCACCGCATTGGCCTGAGCCTGCGCCGCGTCGAATCGATGGCCTACGCCGATATGGACTGGCAGACGCTCGAAGCCGAAGCCAGTGGCGCCGTCACGGTTGCCCCGGTCGAAAGCATGCCCGAAGCTGAGCCGGAAGCCGAAGCTGAGGTTGAGCCCGAGGCTGAACCGGAAGAAAACACCGAATCCGACAGCGAAACGCCGGCTGCGGAATAAT
Organism: uncultured Anaerolineaceae bacterium; assembly: GCA_937920255.1. Taxonomy (GTDB): domain Bacteria; phylum Chloroflexota; class Anaerolineae; order Anaerolineales; family Anaerolineaceae; genus CALDSL01. The sequence goes on from CALDSL010000400.1 coordinate 2,710, forward strand.
CCCCCAGAAATACCATCAGAGCGCACCGGAAAAAACGGTGCGCTCTTTTTGGAGAATACGCCATGCCCATCATGATTGACGCTCACGAAGATCTGGCTTATAACATGCTGTCGTATCGCCGCGACTACCGCCGCTCCGCCGTCGAAACCCGCGCCCTGGAAACCGACGCTCACGACCCGGAGAAGGGCCTGACCACCCTCGGCTGGCCCGATTATCAGAACGGCCAGGTGGCGGTGATCTTCAGCACCCTGTTCGCCGCCCCACGCCGCTTTTCCGGGCCTGCCGACCAGAAGAACGTCTATGACGATGCAAACCAGGCCCACGAGCTGTACATGCGCCAGATCGACATGTACCGCCGGCTGTGCGGCGAAAACCCGGATATGTTTCAACTGGTCACCAACCGCGCCGAGCTGACGCGCGTGCTCTCAGCCTGGGAGCAGGAACCGGCGCGCTACCCCGAGGTCACCCACCCGGTGGGGCTGGTGATGCTGATGGAAGGCGCGGACGGCGTGCGCGAGCCCGCCGAACTGGAAGAGTGGTGGCAGGCCGGCCTGCGGCTTATCGGTCCGTCATGGCTGGGGGCGCGCTACTGCGGCGCCACAAACCAGCCCGGCCCCTTCACCCGCGAAGGGCTGGAACTGCTGGAGCGCATGTCCGCGCTGGGCTTCACCCTCGACCTGGCGCACATGAGCATGGAATCGGCGCTGCAGGCCCTCGACCGCTACGAAGGTCCGATCATCGCCAGCCACGCCAATGCGCGCGCCCTGATCAAGGGCGAGCAGGGCCGCTGGTCCGAGCGCCACCTGACTGACGAAGCCATCCGCCTGCTGATCGAGCGCGGCGGGGTCATCGGCCTGGTGCCGTTCAACAAATTCCTCGACGCCACCTGGAGCGTTGAGCAGGGCAAATCGGGCGTCACGCTCGAACACACCGTCGCCGCGCAGATCGACCACATCTGCCAGTTGGCGGGCAACGCCAACCACGTGGGCTTTGGCACCGACTTCGACGGCGGTTTTGGCGCGCAGTCGGTCCCGGCCGAAGTGGATACCATCGCCGACTTGCAAAAAATCGGCCCCATTTTACGCAAACGGGGCTATACTGAGGGTGATATCGAAGCCATCCTGGGCGGCAACTGGCGCCGCCACCTGGAGGAGCACCTGCCCGCGGCATGAGTGATTCAGAACAGCCAATCGAGCATACCGAATCGCATAGCATCGACCAGCCCACCCGGCGCATCACCTACTCCCGCCGCCGGGTGCGCATTGGCTTAACCCTGACCCTGATTGGCTTCATCGTCTTTCTGGTCGGGGCGGTGCCCGCGCTGTTTGGCCTGGACCGCAGCCCGATCATCGGCTTTGTGCAGATCGCGGTGTTTCTGGTGGGGCTGGGCATTATGTGCATCGGCGGCTACCTGTGCATGATGGCGCTGTGGAAAGACCGCGTTCCGTCCATCGCCGCCGATGTTGGCCTGCGCATGGTGGCCACCGGGTACGTGGTGGCCGTCTTCGCCGGCATGGCAGATGTGTTCGGCCTGGGGAGTCACTCGCTGCCCAAAGTGCCGTACTTTGGCGGCTGGCAGGCGCGCGGCGTGGAGATCGGGCAGTTGATTATCGCCGTGGGTTTTCTGTTGTTGATCCCCTACCAGGCCAAGCGCAAAGAAAAATCGTAGCCGGCTACGAACGCGGCCGCTGCAGCGTTTCCATCTGAAAACCCATGGCGCTGAGCATTTCGGCGTTGCTGGCGAATTTGAAGTGATCAATGCCGCCGGCCAGCCCGTACGCCTGTTCCGCGGCCAGCAGCCGGCGGATATGTTCCGCGCTGACCACCGGGTGCCCGACGCGGCCGATGCGCTGCTCAATTCGATCCAGCGGCAGCCGTGGCAGCGGAGCGTGCAGCTCCAGGTATTGCAGCATCGCGCGCGCCCCGTTGATGCCGTCTTTGCGCGCCACGCCCACCAGCCCGGTGGATGCCTTGCGCGACCAGCCGGCCACAAACACGCCCTCCAGCTCGGGCCGCAGCGGCGCGACTTCGTAGGACTGCCCCTCGACAGGGAAGCGCGGTTCCGGGTTCTTCAGAAACTCGGTGCCGCGCATCGGCAGGCCCAGGTGCTCGTCGGCCTGGTCGCCGATGGCGAAGATGACCGTATCGACCGGGAGAACGCGGTAGGTTCCCAGACCGCGCGCCTTCACTTCCCCATCCTCGGCCAGTTTCAGCGTGTTCTCTTCCAGTTCCAGCCCGGCCACCTTGCCGGCCCCATCATCCAGAATCCGCGTGGGCGAGGCCAGGAAATGCAGGCTGAAGCGCGTCTCCGAAACAGCCGGGCACGCTCTGGCGGCCGCGGCGGTGATCTGCTGCTTCGCCAGCTCGGGGTCCTGGCCAATCGAGCGCATCAGATCTGCCACGCGCGCGATCTCATCATCCAGCGCGGCGTAATCCAGGTAGGCGGCGATGTATTCCAGCTCCTTGCGGTCAAACTTGACCTCGGCCGGGCCGCGCCGCGCGATGGCGAAGATTTGATCGACGTGCTTCTCGCCCGCCAGCCAGTGCACGATATCAGTCATCACGTTGCCCATGCCGATCACCGCCACGCGCCTGCCGATGGCAAACTGATGCTCGCTGAAGGGCGGCAGGCGGTTGTAATGGTAGACGATATCCTTGGCGTGGTACACGCCGGCCAGGTTTTCGCCGGGCAGGCCCAGCCATTTGGTGCCCTGCGCGCCCACTGTCACCAGCACGGCCTGAAAACCCAGCCCGCGAAGTTCCGCCAGGTTGATATCCCCCGGCTCGCCCACCAGCACGTTGCCGTAGTAGCGCACGTTGGGCAGGTCCAGCACCGGGTGGAGTTGCCCGCGCAGGCCATCCTTCATCTTATGCTTATCGGGGTAAATCCCGTATTCCGCCAGGCCTCCGGGCTTGATATCCCGGTTGAACAGGCACACAAAAACACCGTGGGCCGCGAGTTCTTTTGTGGCGAATAATCCTGCCGGCCCAGCGCCGATGACTGCCGCTAAATATGCATTCTGGTCCAGCATTTGCAACAGGCCTCCATATTCCAGGCGGAACGGCCATCCCGGCCGCGGTGTAGAAAGTTGCAAAACCGTTAACTTCCCCAGGACTGATTATAGCTGTTTTTCCCCAACATATTGGAGAGAATATGCTATATTTATGATCAAGCGATAAACAAAGAAATACGAGGGAACAACCATGAATCATCGCAGAGCCACCCCCACCTCAGCCACGCAGCCCATCCGTACCGCCGGAAGACCCGCGCGCCCCTGGCTGCGCGCCGAAAAGATCGCCCCGGCCTACTGGACGGTAACCGGCAGCGTCTCCATCATCGTAAATATTGTTTTACTGGTGGTCGTAATCATCCTTGCCGGGCAGCTCTTTGAAATCAAAAAGGTCGTCAATGACCAGCTCATCGGCGGGCTGTACAACAATTTTGTCCGCATGGATGAGGCCACCATACGCACCACCATACCGGTCAAAACCAGCGTGCCGGCCAAATTCGACCTGCCGCTGAAGACCCAGACCAGCGTGCGCCTCACGCAGGACACCTACATCTCCGGCGCGCGCGTGTCGCTCTACGGCGGCGTGGTGACGATCAACAGCGCCCCCACCGATATCATTCTGCCGGCCGGGACGCTGCTACCGGTAGAACTCGACCTGACCGTTCCCGTGGATCAGCAAATTCCGGTAGAATTACTGGTGGATGTGAATATCCCATTAAAACAAACCGAGCTGCACCAGCCCTTCACCGGGCTGCAGCAGGTGCTGGACCCGTATTATCGTTTGTTGAGCAATACACCAAATTCCTGGACAGAAGCGCTGTGCGGCTCCGATGAGCTTTGCGGGCGACTGTTCCCCTGATGAGGATTTTTTTATGACAGATTCGCCGGTTACCCTGACCCAGCTTTCAAACGGACTGACCATTCACTTAAAAGAGATCCATACCGCCCCTATCATCAGCCACTGGGTCTGGTACCGGGTAGGCTCCCGAAACGAAACGCCGGGCATCACCGGCATTTCGCATTGGGTGGAGCACATGCAGTTCAAGGGCACGCCCATGTTCCCGGCCGGCATGCTGGATAAGGCCATCTCGCGCGAGGGCGGCTACTGGAACGCGTTCACGTATCTGGATTGGACCACCTTCTTCGAGACCATGCCGGCCGATAAAATTGAGCTGGCCATGCGCCTGGAAGCCAACCGCATGGCTGAAAGTCAGTACAAGCCCGAAGAGGTCGAATCGGAACGCACGGTCATCATCTCTGAGCGCCAGGGACATGAGAACGAGCCGCGCTTCCGCCTGGGCGAGGCGATCCAGAAGGCGGCCTTTGCCAGCCACCCGTACCACCACGAGGTCATCGGCGAGATCGAGGACCTGCGCGCCATAACCCGCGACGACCTGTTCAACTATTACCGCTCGTATTACGTGCCCCGCAACGCCATCGTGGCCATCGCCGGCGACTTCGACACCCCGTCGATGCTGGCCCGGCTGGAAGAACTGTACGGCGCGCTGCCCGGCGGCAATCCGCCAGCCGTGCGGCCGCCCCTCGAACCCGCGCAAGACGCCGAGCGCCGCCTGGAAGTGACCGGCCCCGGCCACACCACCTACCTGCAGCTCTCGTATCATGCCCCGGCTGCGTCGCACCCCGATTTCTTCGCCTTCTCGGTGCTCGACAGCCTGCTCACCGGCGCCACCGGGCTGAACATGTTTGGCGGCGGCGGGGTTTCCAACAAAACCAGCCGGCTGTACCGCAGCCTGGTGGACGGCGAACTGGCCGTCAGCGTGGGCGGCGGGCTGCAGGCCACCATCGACCCGTTTCTGTACGACATCTCTGCCACGGTGCGCCCGGACCGCACGCCAGATGACGTTTTGCGCGTGATCGACGAAGAAGTCCTGCGCCTGCAGGACGGCCAGGTGACCTCCGAGGAAATTGCCCGCGCCATCAAACAGGCGCGCGCCCTGTTTGCCTACGGCAGTGAAAACATCACCAACCAGGCCTTCTGGTTGGGGTACGCAGAAATGTTCGACCGCTATGCCTGGTTTGAACAGTACACCGACCGCCTGGCCCAGGTGACGGCGCAGGATATCCAGCGCGCCGCCCAGCACTATCTGGTTCCGTCGAACCGGGTAGTTGGGGCGTATCTTCCCACCGGCGGCGAAGAGATTGGAGAAGAAGAAGAATGAGAGGCCTGCGCCCCGTCAACTGGAAAACCCTGCCCGGCCCGGATGATATTACCCTGGTGGAACTGCCCAACGGCATCACCGTCCTGGCGCGGCCGAATTTTAACAGCCCGTCCATTGTCATTTCGGGCTACCTGACCAGCGGCAGCCTGTTCGACCCCAACGCGCAACTGGGCCTGTCGCAGTTCACCGCCATGGCGCTCATGCGTGGTACGCAGAGCAAGACCTTCCAGCAGATCTACGATTCGATCGAATCGGTGGGCGCCACGCTGGGATTCGGCACCAGCGTGCACAACATCAGCTTTGGCGGCCGCGCCCTGGCCGAAGATCTGCCGCTGCTGCTCTCGCTGTTCTCCGAAGCCGCGCGCACCCCCACCTTCCCCAACGAACAGATCGAGCGCGTGCGCGCGCAGATTATGACCCACCTGGCCATCCGCGCGCAGGATACCGCCGACCTGGCCTCGCTGGAATTTGACAACATCATCTTCTCCGGCCACCCCTACAGCCGCCCCGAAGACGGTTACCCCGAGACGATTGCCAACATCACCCGCGCCGACCTGGAGCAGTTCCACCGCGCCTACTACGGCCCGCGCGGCATGGTGATCGTGGTGGTCGGCGCGGTGGAACCGCAAAAAGCGGTTGACCTGGTGCGGCAAACCCTGGGCGACTGGGAAAACCCGCTCCAGCCCGTCCCGCCGGAAATGCCCGCCATCACTTTACTCGAATCGAGCGTACGCCGGCAGATCGACGTGCCCGGCAAAGTGCAGACCGACCTGGTGATGGGCACCGTCGGCCCGGCGCGCTGCGCGCCGGAATGGCTGGCCGCGTCGCTGGGCAACAGCATCCTGGGGCAGTTCGGCATGATGGGTCGCATCGGCGAATCGGTGCGCGAGCAGGCCGGGCTGGCATACCACGCCAGCACCAGCCTCAACGCCTGGATCTCCGCCGGATCGTGGGAGGTGACCGCCGGGGTGAACCCGGAAAACCTGCAGCGCTCGATTGACCTGATCCTCAGCGAGCTGGCGCGCTTCTCCACCGAGCCGGTCACGCGCGAAGAGCTGGACGACAGCCAGGCCAACTACATCGGCCGTCTGCCCCTGTCGCTCGAATCCAACGGCGGGGTGGCCAATGCCCTGGTCAATCTGTTCCGCTTCCAACTCGGGCTGGACTACTACCAGCGCTACCCGCAAATGGTGAAGAGCGTGACGCCCGAGATGGTGCTGGAAGCCGCGCGCCTGTACCTGCACCCCGACCGTCTGGCGATCGTTTCCGCCGGGCCGGCGCTGGGAGACGCCTGAAAGCAGGCGCAAATATGATCCTGCGCACCGGTGTGGATATACTGGAAGTCAACCGGCTGGCAGAGGTAAACCCCGCCATTCGCCGCCGCTTTCTGGAGCGCGTGTTCACGCCGCTCGAGCTGGAACAGGTGGGCCACAGCAACGAAAGCCTGAGCGGGCGCTTTGCCGCCAAAGAGGCGGTCTCGAAAGCGCTGGGCACCGGCATCGGCAAGGTGCGCTGGCAGGATATTGAAATCCGGCGCGGGCCATACGGCGCGCCGGAACTGCACCTGCACGGCTTCGCCCGGCAGGTGGCCGATCACCTGGGATTGAGCACCTGGTCGGTGAGCATTACGCATGACCGCACCACGGTGGTGGCGTTTGTCGTGGCGATTGGGGAATGAAAATCCTGGCGGTCAGCGACACCGAGATCAGCTTCATCTACAGCCCCGTCATCACCAAGCGTTTTACCGACGTTGACTTTGTGATCAGTTGCGGCGACCTGCCGTATTTCTACCTGGAATACATCATCAGCATGCTCAACCGGCCGCTGTATTACGTCAACGGCAACCATCAAAACCGGGTCGAAATCGGCGCGAGTGGAGACCGCAGCTCGCCGTGGGGCGCCACGCTGCTGCACCGCCGGTTCGTCCGCGCGCCGGGCGGCCTGCTGCTGGCCGGCATGGACGGCTCGCTGCAGTATAATTTTGGCCCAAGCCAGTACTCGCAGATCGAGATGTGGCAGATGGTGCTGCTGATGGTTCCCGGGCTGCTGGTCAACAAGGCGCGCTACGGCCGTTACCTGGATATCTTTGTTTCACACGCGCCCCCGCGCCATGTACAGGACCGCGAAGACCTCCCGCATCAGGGTTTTACCGCATTCCGCTGGCTGCTGCGGGTGTTTCGTCCCGCCGTGCACCTGCACGGCCACATTCACCTCTACCGTCAGGATGCGGTGGTGGAGACCCAGTTTGAAAACACGCGCGTGATTAACGCGTACGGCTTCCGTGAGCTGAATATATCGGTGCCAGAGACCGGCAGGAGCACGGAGGAGGTGGTCAATGAGTGACGAGAGCGATTTTGTTTCGCGCATGGCTCGCTCCGATTTTGAAAGCGCGCGCCGTAAAGGCTACTGGCGCGGTATTCTCAGTTGGCTGACGCAGAGTACCAACGAACTGTTGCCCTTCGACGAGGTGCGCAAGCGCCTGCCCATCACCGGGCAGCATTACCTGGGGCTAAAGCAAATCCCGGTGGATCGAATCGTCGGCAGCGTGGGGCGCTACCAGGACTTTGACCGCGCCTTCCTGCCCACCCAAACCCACACCCGCGACCGCTGGGTGAGCATCGACAAAGCCCACATGCGGGATGTAATTCTGCCGCCCATCGAGGTCTACAAAGTCGGGCAGGTGTACTTTGTCAAAGACGGCAACCACCGTGTCTCGGTGGCGCGCGAGCGCGGGCAGATATTCCTGGACGCCTACGTGATTGAGGTGGCCGTGCCGGTGGAAGTGGAAGATCTGACCGACATCGACGACCTGATCCGCAAGCAGGAATATGCCGAGTTTATCAGCCAGACCCATCTGAACGAATTGCGCCCCGGTGCGCAGGTGATCTTCTCGCTGCCGGGCCAGTACAGCAAACTGGTCAACCACATCAGCGTGCACCGCTGGTATCTGGGCGAGGAATGGCACCGCGATGTGCCGTGGAATGAGGCCGTCGGCCGATGGTACGACGATGTCTACATGCCGCTGGTGGAGATCGTGCGCGAGCAGAAAATCCTGGCCGAATTTCCCGGCCGAACCGAAGCCGACCTGTACCTGTACATTATGGAGCACCTGTATTTTCTGCGCGAGGCGTGGAATAACGAAGTCAGTCTCCAGGAAGCAGCCAGCCACTTCGCTGAAGAATTCTCGCAGCGCCCGCTGCGCCGCCTGATCAACGTCATTCGCAGCGCGGCGCGTACGGTGGCGGACGGGTTCATGTAAGAAAAGGCGGGCCGGGGTGCTCATATTCACCCCGGCCCGCGACCGCAACCCCAACCCCAGCGCAAGGCACGCCAGGGACCCTAAACATGTGTTTTGCCTAACCGGCGGTGGAGCGATGCCCCGCCGCGCTGTTTTCGTGCACCCCAATCCAGAAATGGTTGGGCAGAATTTGCTGCGTGGTCTTCACCTCGATGCCGCGCGCGGGAGAGGCCGCGCCGGCCAGCATGCTGGGGTGGACAAAGCACAAATCCGGCTGCGTGCCGTACTTTTTGACATAATACGCCGCGGCGCGTTCGATCTTGGTGGCCAGATCGGTCAACTTGTCGTTATCAAACCAGAGCATACCCGTGTTCATACAGTCTCCCAATGCAAAATATAGAACGCCAATGATGCTTTACCCGCGCACCGGCAGATAGAAACGCAGCCAGGCATCTTCCACTCTCACTGCAAATTGCTTGCCAGGTCGCAGCTTTTCCGGGTTGCAACCATCAAAAAGGGTGAGCCGGGTGGAATTCTCCTCCGGCATGTGCCCGATCAGGCGCGTGCGGAAGTAGCTGACCAGCCGCGACATCTCGCGCGCGGCCACTGCCGGCAGGGAAACCACCGGCCACACGCCCAGTTCTGGGCCACACTTGAGCAGCCATTCAAAATTGAGGCGCACGTCAAAGTCCGCGCGGGCGATGAAGCGCAAATCATCCACCAGCAGCACAATCGAAGCGCCCATTTCCTTGCCCACCCGGCGCTGATCGGCGATCTCCGCCAGGCGCAGGATGGTGTCGCCCGCCGCGGTTTCGTAGCTGGGCTGGAACGCCATGCAGTGGCCGGTGCTGTTCTCATACGCGGCCCACTCGTCCGGCTTTGATGGGATCAGCGCATATTTGACTTCATAAGGCGAGTTGGCCGCGATCAGCGAGCGTAGCAAACCCTGCATGAGGGTCGTCTTGCCGCTGCCCGAGTCGCCGGTCAGCAGCAGCGGCCCGGGGCGCGGATCGGTCAAATCAAACAAAACGGGCAGCCCGTCTTCGCACATTCCCAGCATGGCGGTTTCGGCGGGAAAATGCGGGATATGAGCCATCATTTGCTCAATCGTCATGCCATGTCGCGCAGAGCGTTCGGATGCCTGGCGCGGAGCGCGTTCGTCAACCGCTGCCTGTGGATACGCATCAGAACGGGTACGGGCTATGGCATCGATTCCGGCTTGAAAGAATTTTGATGCATTCATGATTTACCTGAATATTTGTTCTACAACCGTTCCGAAAAAAGTCGCTACCCCCAAGCAGCGATAGAACGCTCGTTCTAACCAGGATTATAGTACATTTGAACTATAAAGTCAAGCATGACTTGACTGAAACATCTCACGGGCGGAAATTCCTGCGCAAATGCGCAGGAATTTCCGCCCTCATCTCCCACCTTCCCGGCCTCGAATCCTTGCACTCAAGTGATAGCATTTTTCAAAGAATTAAGGTATGCTTAACCCGTTATTGACCAATCGTACAACCGCCGGCACACGCTGGGCGGTTGCATCCCGAAGGAGGCCAGAGTGATAAAAGAGACCACCAAAGACGCCGAAACGAGAATGCGTGGCGCAATACAGGCATTGGAAGAAGATCTGGCAGGCATTCGCACCGGCCGCGCGACGCCCGCCCTGATCGAACGACTTCTTGTCGAGTATTACGGCATGCAGACCCCGCTGATGCAGCTTGCCAGCATCAGCGTTCCCGAGCCGCGCGTGCTGCTGGTGCGCCCGTTCGACCCCAGCACGATGCGCGCCATCGAACGCGGCATCCTGGCCTCGGAACTGGGATTGACCCCCAATAACGACGGCAAACAAATCCGCCTGACCCTTCCCGTGCTCACCGAAGAGCGCCGCCGCGAGCTGGTCAAAGTGGTGCACCACCGATTGGAAGAGGCGCGCGTCGCCATCCGCAATATCCGCCGCGATCTGGTCAAGGATCTGCGCGAGTTTGAACACGAAAAAATGATCTCGGAAGACGATCTCAAAAAAGGCGAAGAAGAGCTGCAAAAGCTTACCGACAAGATGATCCAAAACATCGATGCCATCGGCGACAAAAAAGAAAAGGAGATTCTGGAAGTCTGATCCGCTTCCAGATGACAGCATGAGCTCTGAAAGCCAAACCGAAGTCTTGACCAACGTACCAACGCATGTGGCCGTCATCATGGACGGCAACGGGCGCTGGGCAGCCGGGCGCGGCCTGCCGCGACTGGCGGGCCACCGCGCGGGCACGGAAAACCTGCGCCGCATCATTCGCGCCTGCGTCGAGTTTGGCGTCAAGTATCTCACCATTTATGCTTTCTCCACCGAAAACTGGGGCCGCCCCCAGGAAGAGGTGGACGGCCTGCTGCACATCCTCGAAGATGTGATCGACCGCGAGCTGGCCGAGTTGCACGAAGAAGGCGTCCGCCTGCGCCATATCGGCCACCTGGATCCACTCAACCCCCACCTGCGCGAGAAAATTCAAAACGCGATTGAACTGACCCGCGATAACACCGTGCTCAATCTCAACCTGGCCTTCAATTACGGCGGCCGCGACGAAATCGTGTGCGCCATCCGCGAAATGATCCGCGAAGGCATTCAGGCCGATGAGGTGAATATTGATCTGGTGGACCATTACCTGTTCACCAACGGTATGCCCGATCCCGACCTGATTATCCGCACCTCTGGCGAGATGCGCATCAGCAATTTTCTCATCTGGCAGGCCGCGTATTCCGAATGGTATTTCACGCCTTCGTATTGGCCGGATTTTGACCGGGAAGAGCTGCATAAGGCCCTGTTGGATTATTCCGCCCGTGAACGGCGCTTTGGAAAATTATCCACCTGTTGCACCGAAGAAACATAGATCCTAAGGGGAGGCTATGCTCAAAGAACGTGTGATCGCCGCCGCGGTGCTTCTGCCCATCGGTCTCGCGTTTATTTATCTGGGAAGCTGGCCTTTCACGCTGTTCGTCAGCCTGGTGCTCGGCGGCGCGGCGTGGGAGTTCGCGCGCCTGTTTTGCAAGGGCGGCTACCAGCCCTCCACCCCGCTGCTGGTGGCAGGCGTGGTTGCCCTGGCGCTGGCGCGCGGTTTGGTTGACCGGGGCATGCCGATGACGCTTGGCCCGGCGCTGCTGGCGCTACTGGTGATGGTTGACATGGCGGCGCACGTGATCGCCTACCAGCGCGGGCAGCAGCAATCCGCGGTCGATTTTGCCATCGACATGGGCGGGATCCTGTACCTGGGCTGGTTGGGCAGCTACCTGATCTCGCTGCGCCTGCTCGAACGGCCGGACGGCATGTTTGCGATCCTGC
>CALDSL010000401.1 GCA_937920255.1 uncultured Anaerolineaceae bacterium
GTCTTGCCGTTGGGCGATTTTTCGTTCAAATAGACGCCGCTGACGCGCGCCGGGCTGATCGCCTTGGCAATGTACACAGCCGAGTCAGGGTTCCATTCAATCACGTCAATTTTTTCGTCGTGCAGTTCGCGCACAATGGCCTGGATGCGCACGCCGCGGATACCCACGCACGCGCCGACCGGGTCGATGCCCGACTGGGTGGCCGAAACCGCCACCTTGGCGCGCTCACCCGGCTCGCGGGCGATCGAGCGGATTTCCACCACGCCGTGGTAGATCTCCGGCACTTCGTTTTCCAGCAGGCGGCGCAGGAAGTTGCGGTGCGTGCGCGAGAGGATGATTTGCGGGCCGCGCGGCGAGTCCTTGACTTCAGAGATCAGGGCGCGCACGCGGTCGTGCATGCGGAAGCGCTCGCTTCCGATCATCTCTTTGCGCGGCATGGTACCCTCGGCCTTCATTTCCAGGCCGATGGTCAGCCCCTGCGCGTTGATGGCCTGCACCACGCCGCTGACGATCTCGCCAAGCTGCTTCTCGTAATAGGCGAGCTGCGCCTGGCGTTCCGCGTCCCGGATGCGCTGCTGGATCACCTGGCGGGCGGTCTGGGCGGCCACGCGACCGAAATCGCGCGGGGTGCTTTCCACCACGATCATCTGCTCAATTTCGATGTTGGGATCGTAGCGCTTGGCCTCGGTGAGCGATACTTCGGTGCGTTCATCCTGCACCGAGTCGACCACCTCTTTTTCTGCGTAAATGATTACCTTCCCCGTGTCGGGGTCAATTTTGGCCTCCACGTGCTGCGCGCTGGAAGCGTTCACCGCCCTCCGGTATGCCGAAACCATCGCAGATTCCAGCGCCTTGAGAATGACCTCTTTGGGCAGCTGTTTTTCTTCCAGAACCTCGTTGAAAGCCAACGTAAACTCGTTTTTCATCCGTGCTATTTCTCCAAAAAGTGAGCCATTATACGCAGAAAAGTGGGGGTTGCCCACTTTTCGTTGCTAACCATAATGCCTGAATACAGCGTTATTTTAACATAAAAGCCCCAGGTCGGCAAGCCGAAACGGGAAGTGATTTTGGGGGATGAAAGCAGTTTCGGGGGAAGTGGAGTCTTGGAATACCCGTACCCACAAGGCACAGCCCTGTGGGTACGGGTATTCCAAGACTCGCTAATCTTAGGCAAGAAGCCCGTCATTGCCCCCAGGCGGCTATGGTAAAATACCTTAACCCTCAAAACCATTCCTGGAAAACCATATCCCATGACCGACTTTCTCTGGTGGCGCGACGGCAGCATCTATCAAATTTACCCGCGCTCATTCGCGGACAGCAACGGCGACGGCATCGGCGACCTCAACGGCATCACTTCCCGGCTGGACTACCTGAAGCAACTGGGCATCGACGCCATCTGGCTCTCGCCCATCTACCCCTCGCCCGACGTGGATTTTGGCTACGACGTCAGCGATTACTGCGGCGTCGACCCCAAGTATGGCACGCTGGAGGATTTTGACCGGCTGGTGGAGGCCGCGCACGCGCGTGGCATCCGCGTGGTGATGGACCTGGTGCTCAACCACACCTCCGACCAGCACCCTTGGTTTGTCGAATCACGCAAGAGCCGCGATAACCCCTTCCGCGATTGGTACCTGTGGGCTGACCCTGCCCCTGCCGGCGGCCCGCCCAACAACTGGGAATCGGTGTTTGGCGGCAAGGGCTGGGAGTTTGACCCCGCCACCGGGCAGTATTACTTCCACATGTTTTACAAGCAGCAACCCGACCTCAACTGGCGCAACCCGGCTGTGCGCCAGGCCATGCTGGACGTGTTCCGCTTCTGGCTGGAGCGCGGCGCCGACGGCTTCCGGCTGGATGTGTTCAACGTGTATTTCAAAGACGAGCAGCTGCGCAGCAACCCACCCAAGTTTGGCATCCGCGGGTTTGACCGCCAGCAGCACATCTACGATGTCGACCGGCCGGAAATGGAACCGCTGCTGACCGAGATCCGCGCGCTGCTCGACAGCTACCCGGAGCGCTACGCGGTGGGCGAGACCTTCGAATCGACCCCGCAGTTGGCGGCGCGCTACTGCCGCCCCGGCCTGCTGCACGGCACGTTTAACTTCAAGTTCACCAA
>CALDSL010000402.1 GCA_937920255.1 uncultured Anaerolineaceae bacterium
CGCCGCGTTCGATAATCGAGGAATTCATGGACTCAAACGCCATTCAAGCCATCTGTAAAACGGTTTTCCAGCGCTTCCCTGAAATGAAGGGCGCGCGGCCCAGCGTGCAAAGCTATGGGGAAAGCCAGGTGCTGCTGGTGTTCAAAGCCAGCGCCAAGGCGGCTGACGGTCGCTCGCTGCTGCGCACGGTGCGCGTTGTGGCCACCAAAGAAGGCAAAATTTCCAAAATCACCACGTCTCGATAAGCAGACACAAGAGGAGGAACCATTCATGAATATGCCAATTGTGAAACGGGTCGAGATCGCCTTCTGGGATTTTCTCATTCAGACCTTAAGCGAAAACCAGCGCGTACGGGATCTTGTCCGCCAAACCTACCGTATCACGCACCACCCATCTTTGCGGCGCGTTACCGGCCTGCTGGCTGTCACGGCGTTATCGGGTTTGATCAGCGGCGCGATCCTGGGTGTACTTACCACCGTTTTGAGATAACCTCTATGCGCATCTTCCTGTTGATGGCTGCCGTCCTGGCCGCGCTGGCCGGAGCGTTCCCGCCGCATTCCAGCGCCCAGGCCGGGCGTGGCGTGCCTGGTTCGCCGGAGTTTGGCTACGGCGCGCGTATTGAGCTGGACGGCATCTACCTGGATCAGGCGCTGGAGCTGGCAGCCGACCTGCGCTTCGATTGGCTGGTTGTGCCGGTGCGCTGGTCCGCGATGCAGCCGGGCACGCCGTACTGGGCGAAGCTGGACGGCGTTATGGCGTTCGCCGCGCGCAACCAGATGGCGGTGATGATCAGCCTGACGCAACCACCCGCCAGTGCTCTGACTGCCGATGGACCCGACCCGGCGCAAACCGCGGCGCTGGCCCAAGGCCTGGCTCGGCGCTACGCCGGCACGCTGCAGGCGATGGAACTGTTCCCGGCGGCCAACCTGCGCTCCGGTTGGGGCGCCGATCCGAACCCGAAGCAGTATGCCAGCCTGTACAACCAGGTTTCGGCGCAATTGGCCGCTGCCAACCTGCCGGTGCTGCTGGTGGGCTGCGGGTTGCAGCCGCTGGCAGCCGCGCCCGTGGCCGGCGAGATGGATGACCTGGCGTTCCTGCAGGCTGTGTACGATGCCAGCGCTCACCCTCCGGTGATCAGCCTGCTGCTCATCGATGCGGATATTGATCCGCTGGCGGCCCCTGGCGCATCCAACCGGCGCGCGTTGCGCCACTACGAAGAGGTACGCCAGGTGATGACCGGCGCGGGTCAACAAAGCGGCATGCTGTGGATCACCGCGATTCGGGCGCCTTCTGGTACAATAGATTCAGCGAAAGCCCATTCGAACGAACCCCAACAATCAACCTGGATCTATCAGGCGTACGCGCAGATACGCTCGCAGCTTTACATTGGCGTGGCGGTCTACCAAAGCCTGAACCCGGTTGATCCGCCATCCAGCGCGCACGCGCTGGTAACCTCGGAACAATATCATCCTATCGCGGCGATATTCCGGGATCTACTGAGCCAGAATGGGGAAGTTGTACCGCTGCCCAGATATGGGAGACCGAAAGATGAGGGGCTGAAAAAACAAAAACCCTAAACCATGAAGAAAGCCGGATTTCTTGTTGTTCTCATTGTCGTTTTCGGCACATGTGGGTGGCTTGGTTTTCGAGCCGCCATTTCCGGTTTGGGGAAGGTGAATGAAAGCAGCAGCGTTGGCGCGGCTCCCACCGCGCCAACGCAGAAGAACATCCTCATCGTCAGCGTCGATTCGCTTGGCTCGGCCAACCCACAATTGGTTTCGGCCTGGGTGCTGTTCGCGGTTTCCAGCGAGCCAAGCCCCAGCCTGGTGTTTCTGCCGGTGTACCACATGGACGGTCGTTATCCGCAGGCGATGCACCTGGCAAATTCGTTCGCATTCATGCGCAACAGCGAACCATCTGATATCTTTCAAAGCGAAATGCTGGCGTACCTGAATATCGCCCGCTTTGACGCGTACGTGTCGCTGGATTCACAGGCCGTGAGCGTGTTCGCCAGGCTGTTCCCCGGCTCGCAGCCGACGCACCAGCCGTTCGAGGTGTCGACGCAGGATCACGTGCTGGTGCTGCGCGATATCTGCGCGGCGCTGGAAGCACGGGCCAGCGCTACCGCCGCGGATCTGAACTGGGGCGAGATCGTGCCGGAGCATTTTCGCACCGAAATGTCATTCCCGGATTTCACCGCGGATTGGATCCTATTCACCCGCTCCCAATCGATCCCCCACTGCGAAGTGCTACAACCGTAAGGTAGAACGAAGAATTAAAACGATGAACGCCGGGGTGAGGGGGGCACCTCGGCGCTCATCATGTCTAATATACCAGACAACAAGGGCGAACGCAAGAGGTTTTGGCGATTCTTAGGAAAAATTTATGGAATGTCCTGGGAAAAAGCTGGTGGCGTTTAACGGGCCATGCCAATGATTGGTTATGGTAGAGACGCAAAGCCGCCAAGAAAAATTATGCTTTCTTTGCGGCTTTGCGTCTTCGCGATTCCAATGATTAAGTACTCTGGAGGAACGATCAAGCGAGCAAAAGGCCGTGCTTTCATAGACAACCCTATAAACTTGAGCGGGGGTTTCTCGCAAAAAGCGTAAAAATCCATTATACTTAGCCGAGCGAAATAGCGTGAAATCTACCCGGCATTCACGGATAGGATTGCACAGTATGATTGGGCGCCGGGCATGAACGAGAATTATTCATCCGGCAGCCAGCCGGATTTTTGAATTGAGAGGGAGAACCAAGAGGAACCACAATGGACGAGAATTTTAACCAGAACAGCCAACCCGAACAAGTGGCCAAGAACGTTGTCGTCAGCCTGGAATACACGCTGACCGTCGACGGCGAGGTTGTGGATTATTCCAACAAAGAAGAACCGTTGGAGTACATCCAGGGACATGATCAGATCATCCCCGGGCTGGAGAACGCGCTGAACGGCATGGCTGTCGGCGAGAGCAAGCAGGTGACCGTGGTGGCCAGCGAGGCCTACGGTGAAGTGGACCAGGAAGCAATCATCGAGGTCAACCGGTCGGATTTCCCCGCGGAAGTGCCGATGGAGATTGGCACCGAGGTGCAGGTGCGGAACATGGACGGCCACGTCCTCGACGCGCGCATCGCCAGCATTGGCGGAGATAAGATCAAGCTGGATTTCAACCACCCGCTGGCCGGGAAAAACCTTCAGTTTGATGTTACCGTTGTGGGCCTGCGCGATGCAACCGAGGAAGAAATCGAGCACGGCCACGTGCACGGCGTGATGGGCGAAGATTTCGAAGATGAAGAATTTGACGACGAAGACTTCGACGATATGGATGACGACGAGTTTGAAGAGTACGACGAAGAAGACAACGAAGAAGAAGAGTAGAAAGTCTGCGCTTCGAATATTGAATAGCATGCAAACGAGGCTGCCCGCGCGGGCAGCCTCGTTTTGCGTAACAGCCGGTAATCTTATTTGATAACTCGGTTTGCTGGCCGTGCCGTACCCTTCGACGGGGCTCAGGGTACTTTCTTATCGTTTTGCGTGGCCCGCACAGCGCGACCGGCTTATCCGGGCAAAGCCGATTCCGGATCAGACCATGGAAGCCTGGCCTGCGCTACGACTTGTTCTCCCCCCGCCGGCGCAGCCACTTGACCAACTCGGCCACAATGAACAGCACCAGACCCAGCCCAAAGCTGACAGCCAGTTCGGCGGCATTCAGCGGACGGGTTTCAAACACGTTCTGCATAAACGGAAGGTATATCACCGCCATCTGCAGCACGATCATCAACACCACGGCGCCAATCATGTATTTGTTGGAGAAGAAACCTATCTTGAACACGGATGCACGTTCCGAGCGAAGCGCCATGACATTGCCCATCTGCGCCAATACCAGCGTAGTGAATATTACCGTCTGCCAGTTCTCTGAACCAGCGCGCCAGAAGAGGATGCCGCCAGCCAGCGAGAGAACCGCCAGCAGCGCGCCAATCCAGACCACATCCTTTGCTAATCCGCGGGCAAAAATGCTCTCATTCGGCGCGTGCGGCGGCCGGCGCATGGTACTGGGTTCGGCCGATTCCACTGTCAGCGCCAGGCCGGGCAGGCCATCGGTCACCAGGTTGACCCACAGGATCTGAAGCGGGGTGAGCGGCAGGGGCATGCCCAAAAACGGCGCGGCCAGCATCACCAGTATTTCGCCCGAATTCGAAGCCAGCGTGTAGCGCACAAACTTGCGGATGTTGTCGTAGATGCGCCGGCCTTCCTCCACCGCCGCGACGATGGTGGTGAAGTTATCGTCCAGCAGAACCATGTCTGCTGCCTCCTTCGAGACGTCGGTGCCGGTAATCCCCATGGCAACGCCGATATCAGCGCGCTTGAGCGCCGGGGCATCGTTGACACCGTCGCCGGTCATGGCAACGTTATGCCCCAGGTTCTGCAGCGCCTCGACGATCTTGAGCTTATGCTCGGGTGACACGCGGGCAAAGACCTGCACATCCTCCACCTGGGATTGCAACTCATCAACGGTCATATTCGCCAGATCTTTGCCGGTCAGCGCTTTGTCGCCTTTGGTGATGCCCAGCTCACGGGCAATCGAAAGCGCGGTGAGCGGGTGGTCGCCGGTGATCATGATCGGGCGGATGCCGGCGCCCTGCGCCAGACGCACCGCGTCGCGCACTTCGGGGCGCGCCGGGTCGATCATGCCGAACATGCCCACAAAGGTCAGGTCGTTCTCAAGCGATTCATCCGCTTTTCCGTTTTGCGGCGCCACGCGGATGGCCGCTCCGAGGACGCGCATTCCGTTCTTGGCCATGCTTTCGTTCGCCCCCAGAATGCGCTGGCGCCACTCGGGCGTCATTGGCTCAGCCACGTCGCCGGCCCACACCTGGTTGGAGATATCGAGCAGCCCATCCACCGCACCTTTGGTGATGCTCAAGCGCTGACCGTCCAGCGCACCGGGGAATTTTTGCAGCGCGCGGCGCAGTTCTTCGGGCATGGCATCCGGCTGCAGGGTGTGCACGGTGGTCATGCGTTTGCGTTCCGAGTCAAATGGAACTTCATCCACGCGGGGCAGCGCTTTTTCCAGGTCCTGCTTCCACAGCCCGGCCTGCGCCGCCACCACTACCAGAGCGCCTTCGGTCGGGTCGCCGACGGTGGAATACCCGCCTTCGTTCTCGGGGTTTTCTTCCAGAATGGCGTCATTGCACAAGGCCGCGCCGGCAAGCAGGACCGAAACGGACGCATCCTGCAGCACTTCCTGGCGCAGGCGTTCTTCTTTGGAGAACTGCGGGCTGTACTCATGGTAGCGCCCGGTAAAATCGACCGACTTGCCGGCTACGTCCACCACCGTGACGGTCATGCGGTTCTCGGTGAGCGTGCCGGTCTTGTCGGAGCAAATCACCGTGACTGACCCGAGCGTTTCCACCGCCGGCAGCTTGCGGATGAGCGCATTGCGGCGCAACATGCGCTGCGCGCCCAGCGCCAGCGCGATGGTCACCACCGCGGGCAAACCTTCGGGCACGGCCGCGACCGCCAGGCTGATGGCGGTCATAAACATCAGGCGCAATTCTTCGCCGCGCAGCAGGCCCAGGCCAAAGACAATCGCCACGATCACCAGCGCTGCCAGCGCCAGGCCGCGGCCAAGCTGTTCCAGCCGGCGTTGCAGCGGCGTAGCCTCGGATCCCACGCTCTGGATCATCTCGGCGATACGGCCGAGCTGGGTTTTCATCCCGGTCTCGGTCACCACCATCGACCCGCGCCCGTAGGTGACGGCGGTGCCCATGAAAGCCGAGTTTTTCTGATCCCCCAGGGCAACGTGTTCACCGTGCAGCGCATCGATGTTCTTCTCCACCGGCTCCGATTCGCCGGTCAGCACCGCTTCCTGAATGCGGATGTTCTGCGACTCGACCAGCCTCCCGTCGGCGGGAATGCGGTTGCCGGCTTCCAGCACAACAATATCCCCCGGAACGAGCTGCTGGGCTTCGATTTCCTGCACCCGGCCATCGCGGCGCACGTGCACGTGTGGCACCGACATTTCTTTCAAGGCGGCCATGGCGCGTTCCGCGCGGTGTTCCTGGGTAAAGCCCAAAATTGCATTGAGCAGAACGATCACCAAAATCGCGATCGCGTCGGTGTACTCTCCGAGCGCGAGGGAAATGCCGGCAGAAATTATCAGAACAATCATCAGAATGCCGGTAAACTGTTCTACCAAAATCTTCCACGGGCTTTTGACACCGCGATCCACCAGTTCGTTGCGTCCAAAGCTTTCCAGGCGTTTGCGCGCCTCTTCACTGGCAAGACCACGGTCTTTGCTGGTACCCAGCTTTTCCAACACCTGATCAGAGTCAAAACGATACCACTCTTCCATTGATCCCTCTTCTCCGCTGTGCCAGCGGATGTATTGTTGCGGAACGTCTTTTTGAAATAAAAAGACCAACACAACCTGTCTGCTGTGTTGGTCTCGCTAACGCGTTGCGCGCTGCCTGCCGGGAAAAATCCGTCTTGACGGCAAGTTCACCTATTTTGTAAGGAAGCTACTCCCCAACGAGTTCAGTTTACTCCCGGCAAAATGGGCTGTCAAGCATTTGCTTCTGGGGGCTTTCCCCCATGCGCGCCGGCTGGCTGGCGCGCCGGAGCGCGGTTGACCAGCCACACCCCCAACAGGATGATGCCACCACCGGCCAGCGCCACCAGCGTGACCGGTTCGGCCAGAACCCACCACGCCACCACCACCGTCACCAACGGTTCCAGATACAGGAACACCCCCACCTGCGAGACTGGCAACACTTGCAGCGCGTCATACCAGGCGATGTACGCCAACCCCGAACAGCCGATGCCCAGAAACAGGATCCCCATCCAACCAGGACGGGTGAGGTGGGCAATATCGCCCAACCCGGAAGAAGGCAGGAACAGGATGGTGGTGAACAGCCATCCCAGGCCCATCACAAACAACAGCGCGCGGGCGGGCGGGTGACGCAACATGAGCCCGCGCGAAAGAACGGAAAACACCGCCCAGTTGACCGCGCTGATCATGATGAGCACATCGCCGAAGGTCCATGCGCCGCCGGCAAATAGCGCGCGCAGATCGCCGCGCGAAACCAGCAGCAGCACCCCGGTCATCGCCAGAGCGATGCCGGCCACCTGCGCGGGGCGCAGCCGCTCGCGCAGCGCCAGCGCGCCCAATATGGCGATAAACACCGGCGAGGTGCTCACGATCCAGGCGGTGGTGGTGGCCTGGGCGGACACCAGCGCGGTGGATTGCAGCCACTGGTGTAATGTGATGCCCAGAAAACCGATGCCGGCAAAGGCCAGCAACTCGCGCCGGGCGGGCAGCGCCCACTGGCTGCGGCGGATCACCACCAGCCCGAGCACGGCGATCCCCATGGCAAAACGCAGCCACACCACGGTGAACGGCTGCACGTCACGCAGCGCCACCTTGGTGGCGACGAACGACGCGCCCCAGGCGATCACCGCGAACAGGACTTCCAAATATATGATCGTGCGGCTGCGCAAGGGTGCGATTACCGCTTAAGCCTTCGGCCCGGCGCCCTTCGAGCGTTCGTACAGGTCGCGCAGCAGCTCGGGATTATTTTTCAGCATCCAGTAGGAACCGGATTCCTCGCGCGCCTGGCGCCCTCGCCAGAAGAGGAACTCCGCCAGCCATTCGACCACCTCGCCCAGACCGGCAGCGCCCAGGGCGTAAATGAGGATCTCGCCCAGCGGGCGGTAGAGAACATAGATCACCAGCAGGCCCAAACCCACCCATGTGGCAGAGCAGACCGGACAGCAGACCAGCTCACCCAGCACGCGGCGCACGCCGTGTCCGGTGGCCTCGTTGCTTTTTCCCGCGCCGCTGCTGTCATCCACCTCACGCACACCGAACAGATCACGCAGCCAGAGGAAGATCAGATTGTAGGCAATCGCGCGCCCACCGCGAAACGCCGCCAGGCCGAGCAACAGGAAAAACACTGCATCCGGGATGGGCGGCAGGCGGTTGAGCAAGGACGCGGCAAAAGCTACGCCAAAAAACACAACATCAGTGATAAACAGGGTCGCTTTCTCTGTTCGGTTCAAGGCTTGCTCCCTCTTTCAGACCCGCTGATACCAGATTTTCATGCACAAAACGTATTGTACCTTAACCCACGAATGACAGGGGATAACCTGCACTTCCGTTTGGAAGACTGTCTGCCGACCGGCGTAGTATAATTCGGTTTACGCCGGGTTCCGGTGGCTGCATCACAACTTCCACAGTGTTTGAAGAATATTCATCTTTGCAGGAGAATCCCATGTCTGTCACACAAAAACGATTGATCAATGCGGAAGATCTCTACCAGTTTCAGCTTGTTAAAGGGGCGCGGATTTCACCGGATGGAGAGCACGTCATTTTCTCGGTGCACCGCGTGGACCCCAAAACCGAAAAAAAGTACTCCAACCTGTGGGTCGTACCCACCAGTGGCGGCGAGCCGCGCCAGTTCACCTACGGTGATCATAACGACAGCAGCCCGGCCTGGTCGCCGGACGGCAGCCAGGTGGCGTTCCTCTCCAACCGTGGCGATAAAGAGAAGCCGGCTCAGGTATATTTGCTGCCCTTCCACGGCGGCGAGGCGCGCCCGCTGACCGATATCCAGGGCGAGATCGGCAAGCTGAGCTGGTCGCCGGACGGCAAAAAACTGCTCACGACCGTGCGCAAAAAAGACGCGGAAGTGCTCGAGCGCGAAAAAGACGAAAACAAGAAGAAGCTCGGAACGGTGAAGCGCCGCTACGACCGCGTGTTCTACAAGCTGGACGGCTACGGCTATCTGCCGCTCGAGCGCACCCACATCTGGACGATTGACGCCGCCAGCGGCGAGGGCAAACAGCTCACCGACCACGCCGTGTACGATGAGTTCGAACCGGCCTGGTCACCGGACGGCAGCCAGATTGCCTTTCAATCCAACCGCTCGGAAAACCCCGATTTCGAGGGCGAGAAAGTCTACCTGTTCATCATGCCGGCCGAAGGCGGAGAATTCCAGCGCGTGGAAACACCGGTGGGCGACATCAACGTACTGAGCTGGTCGCGCGACGGAAAGTGGCTGGCCTACGTGGGCACCCTGGGCATTGAAGATTGGAAGGACAGTAAACTGTACATCGTGCCGGTTGACAGTTCTGAGCCGGCCTGCAACCTCACCGCCGATTACGACATCCACGTGGCGGCCTGGACGATCAACGACATGGGCGAGCCGGAAATGATGCCGCCCTACTGGAGCAAAGACGGCAAGTACATTTACTTCCAGGTGGCGACGCACGGCAGCACGGTGCTCAAGCGCATCCGTCTGGAGGACAAGCAGTTGGAAGAGGTGGTCGGCGAAGGTGGCGTGGTGGCCAACTTCACCTTTGACCGCGACGAGAAGCGCCTGGCGTACTTCTACGGCACGTTGCAGGACCCAGGCCAGGTGCGCGTGCGCGACCTGAGCAGCGGCGAGGAACGTACGTTGACAAATTTCAACGAAGAGTTGCTGGCGGGCATCGAGCTGGGCAACGTCGAGGAAGTGTGGTTCAAGGGATCGGACGACAACGACCTGCAGGGGTGGATCCTGACCCCGCCTGGCTTTGACCCGAGCAAGAAATACCCGTCGATTATGGAAATCCACGGCGGTCCGCTGACCCAGTACGGCAAGTTCTTCATGCACGAGTTCTACTACCTGGCCTCCAAGGGCTACGTGGTCTACTTCTGCAACCCTCGCGGTGGGCGCGGCTACGGCGAGGCGCACGCCACTGCCATCCACGGCGAGTGGGGCTCGGTGGATTACGCCGACCTGATGGCCTGGGCCGACTTCATGGCGCAGAAACCGTACATCGACACCGAGCGCATGGGCGTGACCGGCGGCTCGTACGGCGGCTATATGACGGTGTGGATCATCGGGCACACCGACCGCTTCAAGGCGGCGGTGACGCAGCGCTGCGTGAGCAATTTCGTCAGCATGTGGGGCTCGAGCGATTTCAACTGGGCGTTCCAGCGCGAGTTGAACGACAAGGCGCCGTTCGAAGACCTGGAGAAGTACTGGAAGCACTCGCCCATCGCGTACATTGGCAACGCCAAGACCCCCACGCTGGTGATTCACAACGAGTTCGACCTGCGCTGCCCGATCGAGCAGGGCGAGCAGGTATTTGTGGCGCTCAAGCGCCTGGGCGTCGACACGGCCATGGTGCGCTTCCCGGATGAGTTCCATGGCCTGTCGCGCGGCGGCCGCACCGACCGGCGCATCGAACGCCTGAACGCGATCCTCGGGTGGTTTGAGCAGTACCTGAAGGATTAGCGGCGGTCGCATTTTACGATCAGGATGCTAGAGACGCAAAATTTTGCGTCTCTACCTGGCAAACAACAGCACCCCGGAAGAAAGTCTTCCGGGGTGCTGATTCCCACTTAGCAGAAGTTACTTACAGCTTGATCCAGAGCAGATCTTCCAGACCGCGCTGCCTGGGCCGAAACTCATCGTACCCAGATAGAGATTCGTACCGTTTGCCAGAAATGCATTGCTCCAGTAGACAATTGCATTGCTGGAGGAGCCCAAACCGTTAACGCTTACCTGTGACCATTTGAGCCCGTCGCTGGATTTCCACACGCTCAAACCGTCGTTGCCATTGCCGGTCACGGCGTACAGCGCGCTCTTGGTAGCTTCGAGGGAGGGCATTCGACGGTTGAACTCATCCCCACCAAAGCCGGTGTCGACGCGGGTCCAGTCGCTGCCGTCGCATACTTTGCAGCGCAAGATTTGCGCGGTATTTCCAATCGAGCCGTGGGCGGTAGCATACAGGTAACCCTTATACACCGCAAAGTCGCCAACAACCAAATTCGTACCTTGCGGGAAGTCAATCTGTTCCCAATCGTTCGCGAGGGTCTTGCGGTAGACGCGCGCTCCGTCCCAGCCGTCGGTTCCGGCGAAGAACATGCCGTTGTATTCTTGCAGGGAAAAGATCGCCAATTCTCCAGCTTCACCAAAGCCGGTATCGATCTGGTTTTCCCAGGTGCCCGGTTCACCGCTGTCGCTGCACCATAGCTCAGATTGGAATTGGAGATTCATGACAGCCGCGCACAATTGCGTGCCCAGCTTGGCCAGCCGGAAGATTTCATTGTTATTGCGGTTTCCAAAACCATCCAGGGTCACCGGCAGCCAGGTCAGTCCATCGGGGCTGCGCCACAACTGCCCGCCGTTGGATTCGGTGCACTCCTCGTTGGTGCAGTGCCAGGTGCTGGCGTAGAGGAAGCCCTTGTACTCATACAGGTAGTCAATCCCGCGGTTGCCGCCGTCTTCAAAGCCATCCATTATCACGGCTTCCCAGCCGGTCTTGGTCTGGCGCCAGATCTGCGCGCCAGGGCCGGTGGCCGAAGTGCCCGCGTACAACTGCTTCTTGAACAGGCCCAGTGAAAGCACCTGCAGATAGTCACGCCCGCCGAAATTATCGTGGCTGGCTTTGGCGGCGTAGGGGATGGTGGGAGAATAACGCTGCACGCGGTGATTGATCAAATCCGCCACGTAGACGTTGTTCTTCTTGTCGATGGCCACGCTGGTGGGGTTGCGCAGCCCGCCGCTGCTGGCGCTCCATTCGCCCCCGACGTAACCAAGGTAGAGGCCCTTGGAGGAGTACACCGACACGCGCGAATTCCACTCCTCGGCTACGTAGACATTGCCCTTCGAATCGACGGCCACGTCCATGGGGCTGCCCATGCGGTCGTACTGCCCGCCGCAGCGCGCAGTGCCGAAGGTCATGAGGAACTTGCCCTTCTTGTCAAACTTCTGCACGCGGCAGTTCTGGCGATCGGCCACGAACAGATTGCCGGTTGCATCCGTCGCCAGCCCGGTGGGTTCAAAGAAATGCAGGCTGTCCATGCCCGGCTCGTACTCCACGCCCAACTGGCGAACATACACGCCATATTTGTTGTACACCCGCACAACCTGCTTGTTGCGGTCGGAGATATAGAGGTTCCCCGAGCGGTCGTAGGTGATACCGTTGACGTAATCGAAGGAATAGGACTCTTCGCCATCACGGTTGATGGTGCTGAGGTACGCACCGGTGTTGGCGTCGAAAATGCGGATCATCCAGCCATTGACGGCCACAGCCAGCTTCTTGCCAGACGAATCCAGCGCGATCGCGGTCGGATAAGCCATGGAGTTCGGAATATCGGGGCTGAACGCAGGAATACCCGGGATGCCTTTGCTCCACAATACCGCGCCGGTGGGGCTGAGTTTGAAGAGACGCTGGCCCCATTCCTCACCGATGAAGACATTACCCTTCGCGTCGGCTTCCACCACGCGCACGCCGTTGAAATGGGCATTATCCGTTTCGTACGGCACGCCTTCAACGCCGGCAAATACACGCTCCTGATCCCAAGTCTCATCTACCAGATCATACGCGAATTCACGGATGGTGTAATCGTCGTAGGTACTGACATAGATGTGGCCCGTGTTTGGATCCGGCGCAATTTCGGTCGGCCAGGAGAGACCCTGGAGAATGATCTCGCACAGCGCACCATCGACGGGATCATCAATGCACAGTTTTACGCGGCCATTCCAGTTATCGCTGATGAAGATGGTGTCATCGGCCGTGATTCCCAGACCGTACACAAACGCGAACTCGTCCAGCCCGCCGCCCCATTCTCCGGTTCCGGTCCAGGTTTCGCAGGTCCAGGTTTCGAAGAATTCATCGGGGACGCACTTCTGCACGCGCGCATTCTGAATATCGGCCACATACAGGTTATCGTGACTGTCGATGACGATTTGGCCTGGCTCGGCGAAATGCGCGTTATCGTTACCCCATTCATCCGTAACGCCGATAGTCGCCACAAATGCGTAACCGTCGTCGGGGTTGAAGACCTGAACACGGTGGCGCCAGCGGTCAGACACATACAAGCGCCCGTCGCCGTCGAAGGCGATGCCGCGCAACTCGTTAAAACGGGCTTCATCGGGCGCTTCCCAGGGTTTTTCGGGGAATCGGCCGATCCACGCGCCGTTGGCCGGGTCGAATATGGAGACTGTGTCACTGTCTGCCACCCACAGCATACCGTCTGGGCCGAAGGCCAGCTCGCGTGGCCAGCTCAACCCGGTGGCGCCCCAATCGTGCATCCCGGCGATGCCAACCTGCCAGATAATGGATTTATCCGGCGCAAATTTCAGCAGGCGCGCGCCGTTTTCCTCGACGATGTACACATTACTGCTATCGTCCACCAGCATGCCGGTCGCGCCGTTGATGTAGTCAACGAAATCATAATAGCCCGATTCGGTGGAGCCGAAGGTATGGTCATAGCGGAATGCCATCGGCTTACCGGTCGCGATTGCCTGGGCATGCACCAGGCCCTCCCCCGGAACCGCAGCGATATTGAAATTCGGCGTTGGCGCATGCTGCGGGTAAGCGATCGCTGGCCGGTATGCCGGCGCAGTCGGATCAACAGGCTCCCCCGGCATAGCCAGGGCAGCAGAACTGGTTGTCATGGCGAAGACAACCAGAATGGCAAGGACTGCAAAGAGCTTGCGGTACATAAAGACCCTCCATTGCTATTATGTTGTACAAAAAGGTGATGGTTGATGGTCGCGGTGAAGTGGAACCCCCTCGCAAATAAAATCATAACACGATCACAATCACATTTCAATGACAAAAAGCGAATGCTGTCCGGTTTTTCGTTCAAATGATAAAAGTGAAAACTGGCACGCATGAGCGCGCTTTGATTTCCCGCCAGGAGGATGCTGGAGTATAATGATTCGTTCCGGTCGATCCTCTTCTTTGAGTGTACCAATGCGCAATAGGATAAAGACGTTCCCCTACCATACCCTTCTGCTGGCCGCTTACCCGGTTCTGGCTCTGTTCGCGAACAACCTGGGGGAAGTTTCGACGGATGTTTTCCTGCGCTCGCTGGCAATCAGCCTGGCGGCTGCAACAGCCCTGTTGCTATTGGCGCGCGCAGTGTTGAAAAGTTGGCACCGCGCCGCGCTGCTGGTCTCGCTGCTGCTGCTGGCTTTTTTTGCCTACGGCCACGTGTATGACCTGAAAAAGTCGCTGCCGTTCCTGGCGGAGATCATGCGGCACCGCTTCCTGGCGCCGCTGTGGCTGGCGCTGCTGCTGGCTGGCGTTGCGCTGGTGCTGCGCAGCCGCGAAAATCCGCGGCTGACGCCGATTCTCAACATCGCCGCGGCGGTGATGCTGGCCACGCCACTGGTGCAGGTTGGGCGCTACGCGCTGGTCACCTCTCAGGAGTACCGCGCCGCCTCCGGCGAGCGCCTGCCGGTGGCGCCGCTGACCGCCCCAGCGGGAAAACCGCTGCCCTCGGTGTATTTCATTTTGCTGGACACCTACATGCGCAGCGACGCTCTGCTGCGCGATTACCAGTACGACAACAGCGCGTTCGTCGAACGGATGGAATCGCTCGGGTTCTATGTGCCGCAGTGCAGCCGGGTCAATTACAGCTACACGCAAGCCTCGATGGTCACGGCGTTGAATATGGACTACATGGACCCGCTCAAAGCCGAGTTGGAGCAGAACGGGCTGGATATGGGCGTGTACGCGCTGATCAAGTGGAGTAAGGTGCGCCAGCAGCTTGAAGGGCTGGGCTACCGCACCGTGGCATTCGACAGCGGCTACGAATGGAGCCGCCTGTACGACGCGGATGTGTACCTGGGATTGAACCGCGACACGTTCGCCATGCAGACCATGAGCCGCTTTGAAGCCTTGCTGGTGAAGAGCACGCTGCTGCGCGTCTATACCGACTACGCCATCCGAGAAAGCCAGAGCGGTCTGGCGCAGGCCAACTCGCCCTTCGACGAACATATCGAGCTGGAGCGGTTTATCCTGGCGCGGCTGCCGGATCTGGCCAGCGATCCAACGCCCAAGTTTGTCTTCGCGCATATCCTCGTGCCACACTGGCCGTATATTTTCCTGCCGGATGGCTCCATCCGCGCCGACCCGGAATTTGACCACGATAACCCCACCGAGGAACAATTGCGCCAGGGGTACACCGACTCGGTGGCGTTTATCAGCGACCAGATCGCGGGGGTGGTGGAGAAAATTCTGGCCGATTCGGCCACGCCGCCGGTGATCGTGATCTTTGGCGATCACGGGTTAAAAGCCGATAACCGGCTGCAAAATTTCGCGGCAATCTACCTGCCGGAAGGCAACCAGAGCCTCTACCCCACCATCACGCCGGTCAATTATTACCGCGTGGCGTTCAACCAGGTGTTCGACGCCGGGTACAAGCTGCTACCAGACATCAGCTATGACGATGTGGACCCGACGGATGCCGTGGATATGCGCGTGTTCCCGGAGACCGCGCCAGAGTGTAGACGGTAGCTCGCGTGAGGTTATGAAAAAGCTTTACCGCGAAGGACGCGATGAAAGAAACCCAACGGTTTGGCAGACACATCCGGAGTTCGATACGGTTTATGACAAAAAAGACGGGGCTGCTTGCAGGGTGAAGGTCTGCGTGCAGCCGCCGCCAATATGATCGTTAAGGAAGACGATCAGGAGAATTTCAGTTTTTGTCGCCGTCGTCGAGCTTGCGGATGAGATCGGTGTGGGATAGCCAGTCGGTGAAGGGCGACAGGCTGCGGTCATCCGGTGCAACTTCGCTGGAGAGTACCACCAGGGCGCCCCGGCTGGTGTTGTGGATGGCGGTCTCATCGCCGGCATCCAGAATGATGCACTGATATTCGGGCATCCATTGAACAATAAACCGCCGCCCGCAGGTCGGGCAGAACCATTCTTCCGCGCCAGTCGCGTGTTTCTTGACTACCAGTATTTCATGACTGTGAGAGCTCATTGCAACCTCAACGAATAAGTAGGCTATAGAAATTGAACATGGATACTATAGCATCTTTCGAACCCAAAAAACCGCCCGAGACTTTACAACGACCTTACAGTCTGGATGTGGGAAAAGCCGGTCGCGCTGTGTGGGCACAGCCCTGTGGGCCACGCAAATAATTGGTACAGGTAGAGACGCAAAATCTTGCGTCTCTACGATGGCCGCGAAAGGTGTGGAGTCTTGCAAACAGACGAACTATCGAATAAGGCAATCGTACTGTGTGTGCCAAGCCCAGGGACCAAACCAGCAGGCGCAACTGTAGGGGTGAAGCATTCGGTCTGGCCAGTGCACTGGAGCGTGTTGTTTCTCCGGATGCCTCACCCTGGCCTCTACTGGCTGCAGCATGGGTCGATTGGATGGAACCCGGGTGAAGCATTCGGAGACCGTCGTTTCTTTGATACGCATGGTCTCGACCGAATGCTTCACCCTACATCGGGTTGTTCTTGATACGAGCAACTCAGAAGCACAACGCTTGTTCGTTATCCATGTCTTCCATGCTGTGCCGTACCCACAGGGCCGTGCGCTTCGACGGGGCTCAGCGTACTTGTTTCTTTTTCGCGAAGCCTGCATTGCTCCTTGGCTTTCTCTTCGCGGCTTTGCGATTTGGTGATTAAAGGTATACTTTAGCGGTATGATTGGCAAAAACCAACTTAACCCTGGACGCAGATGGTGGATCAGCGGATTGTGGATCCTGCTGCTGCTCAGCCTGGCGGCCTGCCAGGGCGAGCCGCCGCCCTCGCCCACCCCGGCGGTTACGCCCACGGTCGTCACGCCGCGCGGAACATCAACCCCATCCATCAAACCCACGATCACGCCGCTGCCCAGCTATACTCTGGAACCGCTGCTGAACTTCTCGGCCCCGGACGAGTTCTCCGGCGGGCCGGCCAGGCTGCCCACGCGCGAAGAGCCGTCATCCTTCAGCGCGTTTGCCACGAATCCGCCGCCGCTTTCAACCAGCGCCAACACCCCGATCATCCCCGCCACTTCCGTCACCACCCCAAACCCGACCGAACAACGGCCCTACCCGCTGGCGTACACGATAAACAACATCAGCGGCCACCCGCAAAAATACAGTCTCGGGTGCGAGGCCGCCGCGGCGGTAGACTGGGCTGCGTATTTTGACGTAGAAATCGACGAGGATGAGTTTCTCGAGCTGCTGCCGTTTTCAGATAACCCCAACGAGGGGTTTGTGGGCGATGTGACCGGCCGGTGGGGGCAGATCCCGCCGGATGACTACGGCGTACACGCCGAACCCGTGGCGGATGTGCTCTACTTTGATTACGATCTGCCTGCCTTTGCCTACATCGATTTTTCGCTGGAAGAAGTCAAAACCCTGATCGCGCAGGATAAGCCGGTGATCGCCTGGGTGATCGGCAACGTGACCAGCGGCGAGGCGGAGGAATATGAAGACGAAGATGGTGATATTGCCGTGGTGGCGGCGTTTGAGCACGTGGTCATCGTCACCGGGTATGATGATAACGCCGGCACAATCCGTTATATGAACAACGGCCGCTTCTACTCCGTGCCGCAAGAGACCTTCCTGGACTCGTGGAGCGTGCTGGAAAATATGGTGATCGTGTACGAGGAATAGAAATTTGTGATCTCCAAAAACAACAGGCGGCCTGGCGGCCGCCTGTTGTTTTTGGAGATCATTGGAGAATCGGGCTTAGTCCTCACCCGGGCCGGCGTGGAGCTGGGCCTCCAGCTCGGCCATGCGCTGCAGGCGTTCCCAGCGCAGGCGCGCGTCTTCGTTGGCCGCGTTCATCAGCATCTCGGCGCGCTGCTCGTCTTTGTTGACCAGCATCTGGTAGCGCGTCTCTTTGTAGGCGTACTCGGAGACGGGGATGCTGGGCGCTTTCGAGTCGACCGTGAGAGGGTTCTTGCCCTCGGCAGCCAGCGTCGGGTTGTAGCGGTATAGCGACCACGCGCCGGACTGGATCGCCAGCTTTTGCTGCTCCAGGCCTTTTTCCATGCTGATGCCGTGGGCGATGCAGTGGCTGTAGGCAATGATCAGCGAGGGGCCGTCGTAGGCGTCGGCTTCCATGATGGCGCGCAGTGTTTGCGCATCGGAATAGCCCATCGCCACGCGGGCTACATAAATGGTGCCGTACGACATGGCAATCAGGCCCAGATCTTTCTTGGCCAGGCCCTTGCCATTTGCGGCGAACTTGGCCACCGCCGCGCGCGGCGTGGCCTTGGATGCCTGCCCGCCGGTGTTGGAGTAGACTTCGGTGTCCAGCACCAGCACATTGACGTTCTTGCCGCTGGCCAGCACGTGATCCAGCCCTCCGTAACCGATGTCGTAGGCCCAACCGTCGCCGCCCATGATCCACACGCTCTTGCGGATCAGGTCATTGGCCACGCTGAGCAGTTCGCGGGCTTCGAAGGACGGGTCGCCCGCCAGCCGCTGCTCGAGTTCGGCCACGCGCGCGCGTTGAGCGCGGATGCCGGCTTCGGTTTTCTGGTCTGCATTGAGCAGTTCACCCGCCAGCATTTCACCAATGCGGCCAGAGAGAGCGCGCACCAGCTCGCCGGCATATTCGTGTTTCTTGTCGGAAGCCAGGCGCATCCCCAGGCCGAACTCGGCGTTATCTTCGAACAACGAGTTGGACCAGGCCGGGCCGCGGCCTTCACTGTTGACCGTCCAGGGCGTGGTGGGCAGGCTGCCGCCGTAGACGGACGAGCAGCCGGTGGCGTTGGCGACGATCATGCGGTCGCCGAAGAGCTGCGAGACCAGCTTGACGTAAGGCGTCTCACCGCATCCGGAGCATGCGCCCGAGAACTCAAACAGCGGCTGCAGCAGTTGCGAATTTTTGATCGTCGCCAGCGACAGGGCGGCGCGGTCGACATCGGGCAGGGAGAGGAAGAAGTCCCAGTTGGCCTTCTCCTGCTCGCGCAGCGGCGCCTGGGCAGCCATGTTGATAGCTTTCACGTTGGCCTGGGTCTTGCTCTTGGCCGGGCAGGCCGAGACGCACAGCGAGCAGCCGGTGCAGTCTTCCGGGGCCACCTGTAGCGAGAACTGCGTGCCGGGGAACTCGGTGAACTTGGCCGGCATGGATTTGAAGGTCTCGGGAGCGCCTTCCAGCAGCGCCGGGTCGTAAACTTTCATGCGGATGGCCGCGTGCGGGCATACCAGCACGCATTTGCCGCACTGGATGCAAATCGACTGCTCCCACACCGGGATTTCCAGCGCGATGTTGCGCTTTTCCCATTTGGCGGTGCCGGAGGGATAGGTGCCATCGGGTGACATGGCGCTGACGGGCAGGCAGTCGCCGTCAAACGCCAGGATGCGGTCAACCACCGTTTTGACGTACTCGGGGGCTTCGGCCGGCATACCGCTGCGCATGTGAACCGGCCCGCCAACCATTTCGGGCACAGCCACCTCGAACAGATTGGCAAGGGTTTCATCCACCGCCTCGAAGTTCTTGCGCACCACGGCTTCGCCGCGCTTGCCGTAGGTCTTCTCGATGGATTTCTTGATCTGGACGATGGCTTCATCTTTGGGCAGGATGCCGCTGATGGCGAAGAAGCAGGTCTGCATAATGGTGTTGATGCGGCTGCCCATGCCGGCTTTCCTGGCCACTTCGTACGCGTCGATCACGTAGAAGCGCAGGCGCTTGCTGATGATCTGCTGCTGCACCTCGACCGGGATCTGGCTCCACACCTCTTGCGGGCCGTACAGGCTGTTGAGCAGGAACACGCCGCCGGGTTTGGCAAACTTGAGCAGGTCCAGCCGCTCGAGGAACGAGAACTGGTGACAGGCTACGAAGCTGGCGCTGCCTTCGACAATCAGGTATGGTGCGCGGATCGGCTTGGGGCCAAAGCGCAGGTGCGAAATGGTGACCGAACCTGATTTCTTTGAGTCGTAGACGAAATAGCCCTGGGCGTAGTTGTCGGTATCTTCGCCGATGATCTTGATCGAATTCTTGTTGGCGCCCACCGTGCCGTCTGCTCCCAGGCCGAAGAACATGCACTCGGCGGTTTCGGCCGGCAAGATCGAGAAGGTGGCATCATAGGGCAGGCTGTTGTGGCAAACATCGTCCTCGATACCGACCGCAAAATGGTTGGCCGGGCGTTCTTTGGTCAGTTCGTCAAACACGGCTTTGACCATCCCCGGGGTAAATTCCTTGGAGGCCAGCCCGTAACGCCCGGAGATGATTCTGGGCAGGCTGGTGAAGGCGGCGCCGCCGCCGGTTACGCCTTCGTTAACCGCGGCCATCACATCCAGGTAGAGCGGTTCACCCATCGAGCCGGCTTCCTTGGTGCGGTCGAGCACGGCGATGGATTTGACGGTGGCGGGCAGCACCGAAAGCAGATGCTTGACCGAGAATGGCCGGTAGAGGCGCACCGTTACCGCGGCCACTTTCTCGCCGCGCTCAGCCAGGTATTTGGCGGTTTCCTCGGCGGTCTCCGCGCCCGAACCCATCAGGATCACCACCCGTTCGGCGTCTGGCGCGCCAACATAATCGAAGGGGCGGTAGCTGCGGCCGGTCACCGCGGCAAAGCGATCCATAGCGCGGGCGACGGTATCGGCGCAGGCGCTGTAGTACGGATTGACCGCCTCACGGCCCTGGAAATAGACATCCCAGTTTTGCAGCGTGCCGCGGATGAACGGCTTTTCAGGGGAAAGCGCGCGCTCGCGGTGGGCGATCACCAGTTCGGAGGGGATCATCTGGCGCAGTTGTTCATCGCTCAGGTACTGGATCTTGCTGACCTCGTGCGAGGTGCGGAAGCCATCAAAGAAGTGCAGGAAGGGAATGCGGGATTCAAGCGTGGACGCCTGGGCGATCACCGCCATATCGTGGGCCTGCTGCACCGAGCACGACGCCATCAGCGCGAAGCCGGTGGCGCGCGTGGCCATCACGTCCGAATGGTCGCCGTAAATGGAAATGGCCTGATACGACAGCGCGCGGGCCGCCACATGGAACACGGTGGAGGTAAGCTCGCCGGCGATCTTGTACATGTTGGGGATCATCAACAGCAATCCCTGCGAAGCGGTGAACGTTGTGGTCAGAGCGCCGGTTTGCAGCGAGCCATGCACAGCGCCGGCCGCCCCGCCTTCTGACTGGAGCTCGGCTACCAGGGGAACCGTGCCCCAGATGTTCTTCTGGTTACCGGCCGCCCATTCATCGGAAAGCTCGCCCATCCCCGAAGACGGCGTGATGGGGTAAATCGCGATCACCTCATTGGTGCGGTAGGCGGCGTTGGCTGCCGCCTCATTTGCATCGACCGTAATATGCGCGTTTTTCATGCCAGGTCCTTATATTTGGGATATTGCTTCTACAGGGGATTCCAATATAATATATATATTATATTATACACTCGTGGCGAAATCGTTGCATTTGTCACAGAAAAGACCCTTTTTCATCCTGATTGTCAGGAGGTTGCATGACTTCCCTTGCCCCGTTGGTCGATACGCCATCATTGGATAAACTGGCTTACCAGAAAATCAAAGAAGCGATCCTTACCTTCCAGTTCCTGCCTGGCCAAAACCTGGTGGAAGGCGAGCTGGCCGCGCAGCTTGGCATCAGCAAAACCCCTGTGCGGGATGCGCTGATGCGGCTGGAAAAAGAAGGCCTGGTCTCGCGCCAGCCGTATAAAGGCACGTTTGTATCGGACATCACAAACCAGGATATGGTGAATATCTTTGAGATCCGCGTCGTGCTGGAAGGATTGGCCGTTAAGCTGGCCGCCAAAGCGCTGACCGATGATGACCTGGCGAGGATGGAAGGATTAATCAAAAAACATGATGCCGCGCTGCAGGAACAGGATTACGTAAAAGCCTCGCAGATCAACGCAGACTTTCACGGCATGATCCTGGAAAAGTGTTCCAATCAGCGCCTGCGCGAGATGCTGCACAACCTGGACGACCACTTGAAACGCTACCGGCTGCTGTCCATCGCCCAGGGCGTGCGGGTGGATAAGTCGGTACCCGAGCACCGCCACATTGTGGAGATCCTGCGCAGCGGCGACCCGGAAAAGGCCGAGGAAGCGATGAAAGACCACCTGAACAGTGCCATGTGGGATCTTTACGACCAGGATTTCGAAGAGCTGGAACAGCGCCTCCATCCCAGGCAAACAGGCGAAGATCAGTAATCGATCGTGAAACCACCGCACAGCCGGTGGTTTTTCATTTTTCAATTATCGGATGAATTCTTAAAAATCTGTTGACAAACGCGAGAAATTGGTATATTATATATGTTATATCATATACCGCACGCCGGTGTCAGATAAACTCCCCCATTACCGTTTCTGTCTGATCGCTATTAGAAGGTACTGCCTGTCACATGAGTGACAGGATTCCCGCATGTTTGCCTGCATCAACTTTCAACCAACCACCTTCAACTGAATACATCGAACCACCGATTATCACTTGCAAAAACCCGAATTTTTTAGGAGGACGTATGCCCAGGATTGTTGTGATTGGCGGAGGATGGGCTGGCTGCGCTGCCGCACTGTCGGCAAGAGCTGCCGGAGCCGATGTTGTCGTACTGGAACGAACGGATTGCCTGCTGGGAACCGGTCTGGTCGGTGGCATATTCCGGAACAACGGCCGCTTTACTGCCGCGGAGGAAATGATCGCGATGGGCGCCGGTGACCTGTTCCACTGTATGGATAAAGTGTCGCGTCATACCAATATTGAATTTCCGGGTCACAAGCACGCCAGCCTGTACGATGTCAGCCTGATTGAGCCGCTGGTGAAGAAGACCATGCTGGAAAAGGGCATCGTGCTCAAGATGCAGCACCGCGCCACGGATGTGGTTTCGTCGTGCCAGACGATCCGCGCGCTGACAGTGGACGGGCGCGTAAACGAAGAAGGCGATGTCTTCATCGAGACCACCGGTACAGCCGGGCCGCAAGGCAACTGCCTGAAGTATGGCAACGGCTGCGCCATGTGCGTGCTGCGCTGCCCGAGTTTTGGCGGGCGTGTCAGCATTGCCGCCCGAGCAGGCGTGCCTGAAAAGATCGGCCGCAAACCCGATGGTACGCTGGGCGCCATGTCTGGCTCGTGCAAGCTGCACTTTGACTCGGTTTCGCCGGAGATTGCCGAACGCCTGCACCGCACGGGTGTGGCGGTGGTGCCGATCCCGGCTGACCTGGTTCACACCGACAAGCTGGCCACCAAAGCCTGCCAGCAGTATGCGCTGCCCGAGTTCGCGGAAAACGTGGTGCTGCTGGATACTGGCCATGTCAAGCTGATGACCCCGTTCTTCCCACTGGAAGAGTTGCGCCAGGTGCCGGGAATGGAAAATGCGCGCTACGAGGATCCGTATGCGGGCGGCAAAGGCAACTCGATGCGCTACCTGGCGCTTTCGCCGCGCGACGATCACCTGCAGGTGTGCGGGCTGAACAACCTGTTCTGCGCCGGAGAAAAAGCCGGCCTGCTGGTGGGCCACACCGAAGCGGTGGTCACCGGCGTGCTGGCCGGGCACAACGCTGTGCGCCAGGCCTACGGCCGGCCGCTGCTCACCATCCCTTCCACCACTTCCATCGGCGATGCGATCCAGTACGTGCGCGAGCAAATGGAAACGGATGAAGGCATGTCGCAGAAGTACACCTTCTCGGGAGCAACCTACTTCAAGCGCATGAAAGAAGTTGGACTGTACGAAACCGATATCCCGGCCATCCAGCAGCGCGTGGAAGCCGCCGGCATGACCAATATCTTCGCCCAAAAGGTGATCTGAAAATAACCCGGCATGTGCGCAGAACGGAGGTGATACGGCAGTCAATATGATTCGATAACCCAGGCTCGAGCGTTTCGCAACATCTACCCTTTTCAGATCGTTGTTTTTCCTGGAGGAAACCTCATCATGGAAGCCGTACCGCTTACAGCAGCCCACTGGGTCTATGCTGCCTTCGTTATCTTGATTTTTGTCTTTATGGCGCTGAGACGCGACACCGGCATCGTTGCAATCGTCGCCATGTTTGTCCTGGGGTGGGTCACCCTGGGTACGCCTATCGGCGGTCTGCAGACCATCTTCAACGGCATGGTCCGCGCCGGTATTGTGCTCATCGATGTCACTTTCATCATTTCCGTGGTCGTTGCGCTGGCCAAAGGCCTGGAAAAACTTGGCGCGATCGAGCTGATGGTATCGCCATTCAAGAAACTGATGCGCGGCCCCAAGCGCGCGTGGTGGATCGTCGGCGTGGTCATGCTGGTGTTCGCGCTGTTCATCTGGCCTTCGCCCGCGGTCGCGCTGGTTGGCACAGTGCTGTTCCCCGCCGCGCGCGCGGTAGGCCTGCCCGCCATCTCCACCGCCCAGGCGATGAACCTGTTTGGTCATGGTGTGGGCCTCTCGGGTGACTTTGTCATCCAGGCCGCTCCCAAGCTGACGGCTGAAGCCGCCGGCATCGCGGTGGCGGATCTCAACGCAGCCACGCTGGTGCTGGATGCCGTAGCGTCGGTCGTCGCGCTGGCCGTTGCCTGGTTCCTGGTGGTGCGCAAAGACATCGCCGCCGGCACCACAAGCGACACCGAGTATCTGAAATTCAAAGCCGAGGCCGAAGCGACCCCCAAGGGCGAGTACTGCAGAACCGCAAAGGTCGCGGCTGTGGTCGTCCCGGTCACATTCCTCATCGCGGTCATCCTGTTCCTGGTGCTGGAAATCCGCGGCGGCGATGCGACCGCGGTCCTGGGCGGCATCTCGCTCATGCTGCTGGCGCTGTTCTGCATGCTCGACTGCAACGGCAATTTTGCCGAGGGCATGGAGCGCATCACCGACAACGTGCGTGAAGGCTTCCAATTTGGCATGAAAGTCTTCTCCCCGGTGTTCCTGGTGGCCGGCTTCTACCTCTCGGGCGTGCCCGATTACGCCCCGCTGATCTTCGGCGATAAGGGCGCTCCCCTGATCCTGGACATCATCGCGAACATCAGCAATGCCATCCCGGTCAACAAGGTCGTGGTGGGCTTCCTGCACACTGCCCTGTCCGGCCTGACCGGCCTCGACGGCTCGGGCTTCAATGATCTGCCGCTCATGGGCGCGTTGGCGCAATCGTGGAGCGCGGCGCTGGGCCTCAACGTGAACTACCTGGCGGCCCTCGGCCAGATTTCGATGATCTGGATCGGCGGCGGCACCATCGTCCCCTGGGCGCTGCTACCCGTGTCGGCCATCACTGGCGTTCCGGCCATGGACCTGGCGCGCAAGAACTTCTGGCCGTGCATCCTCGGCGTGCTCGCTGCGACCATCGTGGCCATCATATTGATGTAAACGCCGCGTCTGGCGAATGACCAAATAAGTGAGGCGCTTCCCGTCCATTTCCCGGCAGGAAGCGCCTCAACCAAGGAACAGCCCCATGTTCTCCTTCCTCTTCCGTAAGAAGAAGAAACCGCCCGCAACAAAAACAGCCATCGCCTGCCCGGATTGTTCGGCGCTGTTCACCCGCGCCGAGCTTGAGCGACATGACTGCATCTGCCCGGCGTGCGGCCAACCGGTGAAGGTGGCGGAAGCGTGTGGCAAGTTCACCTGAACGCCCTACCAACCCTGCCAGGGGGCGGGAGGACGTTTGGAAGACCTGAAAAATCCATAAAAGATTCGTGCTTTTTGTCACACACAAAAGCACCGGGCGTGGGTTAGACTAAAAGGGTACAACGCCTTTTTTAATACTCGTAATTCGTCTCAGAAAACTGGTATGGATCAACCGAAAACATATTCTCCCTGGGCAATGCTCTCTGCTTTGTTGATCGGCACGATGATCGGCACCATGGGCAACAGCATGGTTTCGATCGCGCTGCCATCTTTGATGGAGCATTTCTCTGTCTCACTGACCACCGCGGTATGGGCGATCACGCTTTATACCCTCACGTTTTCGGTGCTCATCCCGGTTTTTGGCAGTCTCAGCGCCAGCATTGGCTACAAAAGGCTGTTTATCAGCGGGATGCTGGTGGTCACGTTCAGCTCGATTCTGTGCGTGGTGGCGCCTAACTTCGCCGTCTTTATGGTCGCCCGGGTCCTGATCGGGATTGGTGTGGCGACCATTCTGCCCACGATCATGGGACTGGTGGCAGACCGCTTCCCGGCGGAACTGCAAGGGCAGGCCACCGGGTACTGGGCGCTGGTCAACAGCCTCGGCCACGCAATTGGCCCGATCCTGGGCGGCGTGCTGATCAACTTCTTTAACTGGCAGGCGATTTTCTGGATTAACATCCCGCTGGCGGTGCTCAGCATCATCGTCGCGCTGATCGTATTCCCACGCGACAGCCAGGCGCGGCTGATCGACTTCGACTGGGCCGGCGCGGCAGCGATGACCGTACTGGTTTTTTCGGGCATGACCGGCATCTCGCTGCTTTCCAAGTACAGCCTGAGCGCGGCCCCCACAACCACCAGCTTCCTGCTGGCCGCGGCGGCGCTGGTGTTCATCGGCTGGTATGAACGCAAGCGTGACAACCCGTTCTTTGACCTCAAACTGTTCACCAAAAAAGACTACATCTCCGCCATCATGCCCATCTCGCTGCAGGCGTTCAGCCAGTTTGGCCTGCTGGTCTCGCTGCCGGTGTTCCTGATCGACATCCAGCGGATCGACAAGCAACTGGCCGGGCTGGTGATCATGAGCATGACGCTGATGATGGCCATCACCAGCCCCATCGCCGGGCGATTGGCCGACCGCTGGGGCAGCCGGCGGGTGTGCTTTGGCGGCACGCTGGCCATCGGTTTGGGCGCGATGTTGATGTATTTTATCCGAATAGATGCGCTGACTGCCCTGGCCTGGGCGGTTTTCATCATCAGCCTGATGGTGTTCGGCACAGGCTTTGGGATGATCCAATCTTCGTCGACGGTTGCCGCGATCCAGGCATCGCCCAAGGGCAAAAATGGCGTGGCCACCGGTTTCTTCCACATGATCCGTTTTATCAACGCTTCGCTGGGTTCGACGATTGTTGGCATTATGCTGGAGACCAACGCGAGCGGAGTGGTCAGCGGCTATTACAGCAGCTTTGTCCTCGTATTCCTGCTTGCCCTGGCAACGGTGCCGTTTCTGTTCTGGATGGCGCCCAAGGCGCGGCCGGTGCAAGCGATTCAACAAACAGAATGATGACAGCAAACATGACGTTTTGTACTTGACGAAATGCAAATTGCGCCGTATTATAAGATATATCTTATATGATATATCCGTCGTTCGTCCGACATGGGTCCCACTTATATCTCGCAAGCGCGTGAAGGAGCAAAAATGGCAGCAAAGTTCGATTTCAAGTATCAGATGTACAAGCATCTACAGGCCAATCAGGCCAATATCTACGCCGAAGTTCGCAAGATCGCCGAAGAAATCGGCATCACACCAGAGTTGAAGGGCAATATCGGCCTGACCGGCGCGGTCTCTGGCTGCCACGGCCTGCTGGGCCGCGAAGTCGACGAGGCCATGTCGGACGTCGCCCGCAAAGTCATCCCCTCCGCCGTTTTTGATGAGAAAATCCGTGATCTGGTCAAACAGTATTATGGTGACGAGTACGACGCCGCGCTGATCAGCACCTGCGAAGCCGGCCTGGTGGTCTCGTTCGAGACCCTGGTGACCCCGCCCACCCTGGGCAAGGGCGACAACTACCGCGCCCGCTACCT
Source organism: uncultured Anaerolineaceae bacterium (assembly GCA_937920255.1). Lineage (GTDB taxonomy): Bacteria > Chloroflexota > Anaerolineae > Anaerolineales > Anaerolineaceae > CALDSL01. The sequence goes on from CALDSL010000402.1 coordinate 27,359, forward strand.
GGCCCCCTACGAGCGCCACATGCACCATCAGGGCGCCTACGGCAAGCCCTTCCCCCCGCGCTACAAAGAGGTTAACTCCGAACGCGGCGAAGCCGCCGGCGAGTATGGCGTGCAGGGCAAACGCGCTTACAACGTCGACGCGGTGTTTGTGAAACCGGTTGGCGCAGATTACGACTGCCACGGCATCAAGTACTGCCCCTGCCCCGATCTGGTCCACGTCGACGGCGAAGCCACCGTCAAGAAGTTCGGCGCACTGGCTGCCCGCCATGCCGATACCTTTGCTGGCATCGCCTCATTGGGCTATGACACCCCCGGCTACGGTTACGGCGACAAGCGCGACGGCGTTCCGGTGCTGCAGACCGGTCTGGCCGCGCTGGCCGCCGAATTTGATGTTCCCTACATCATCGATAACGCCTGGGGCGTTCCCTTCATCGGTACCGATATCCGCAAGGTTGGCTGCGATGTGATCATCTACAGCATGGACAAGGCCTCCGGCGCCCCCACCTGCGGTCTGATCATCGGTAAGGAAGAGCCCATGGTGGCCATTCGCCGCGCTCTGGGTATTCACGGCGCGCGCTACGGCACGCTCTCCTCGCACGGCAAGGCCTCCTCGGTTGGTTTCGACCCCGGCAAGGAAGCCCTGGCCGGCGCGCTGGCGGCGATGCGCATCCTCAAGGACCGCCCGGAAGTGGCGCTGACTGCGCTGGACGACCTGTGCCGCATCACCATGGAAGAGTTCGAGTTCCTGCCCGAAGCGCTCAAGCGCGGCTGGAGCATCTACAAGTCGCCCAACTCACTGGCGGTGGAACTCAATTACCAGGACAGCTGGAACGGCCAGCCAGGCATCCCGGTATTCTCGATGGAAGATATGTACGCCGGCAGCCAGGTGCTGCAGAACTGCATGTCGCACATGGGCCTGATCCCCACCATCGCCTACGACGGCAACATCTACATCTCCAATGGCGTCGGCAACATCGACGAAGAAGGCAAGCTGCTGGAACAGCCCACCCGCCTGTCGGTCAAGGCCATGTACAAATCGATCGAGGTCATCAGCCGCTACGCCGGCCTGTTGGACTAATCCGATCCAAATCCCGGTAAGAACGGCAGCGCCTTGGCTGCATGTACGAACCGGACATACCCGGCAGGGTCAGGTGGTCGATCTTTTCCATGAATCTTGTGGATATCACCCTGACCCTGCCGTTGCTACATCGCGATAGCGCTTCGGGAACGACCTGGTTGGATGATGGATGGCGGCCTGCCGCCCGGCGGAGGAACCCTTATGAAGAAAGCTCTGGACAGTATCGTCGACGCGATCGACATTGAAACGTTTTTTGCCTGCCGTTCGGAAGACGAAGCCAAAGAACTGGCCGAAGCGCTGGCCGGCGAACTCAACCTGCCCCACGGCGACATCGTCTTTCTGGAACACAAAGGTTGGGGCGCGCGGGTGCGCATCCGCAGTTACATTCACCGGCCCGGCGACCATTACCGCTGGCTGGAAAACGAGGAGGAGAAATGAAATCGGTACTGCTCGCTCCCCTCGACCCGGTACACGATAACGCCATCAAGCTGCTCAAGCGCAAGCTATCGGAGGCGGGCTATGAAGCCGTCTCGATGCCGCCGGGAACTTCGGCGGAAGAAGTGGTGCAGCGCGCGCTGGTGATGCAGCCGGACGCGATCCTGGTCAGCCGCACGCTGGGTTATAAAGTCGCGGAGACCCTCAGCCACCTGGTGGACCTGGCAGACGCGGCCGGCATCCACGACCGCACGCGGTTGGGCGTGGGCGGCATGGCCATCACCAAAGAGATCGGCGCGGAACTGGGCTTTGACGGATGCTTCGTGGGCGACCTGAAGATCCAGGAAGTGATCGACTTCATCGAAAACCGGGCGGCCTCCAGCGCCGTCAGCGCGAGTGAAGGCTCCGCACGGGTGAAACCAGATATCACTGCTCCTTACAGCTACAAATTCTACGACGCTGGCATCGAGCGCTCATTGCAACAGGTCACCGGCCAGATACTGGACTGGGTGGGCAATAAAACCACGGACGGCATCGAGCGCGCCAAAGTGCGCGCGGAAATGCTGGAATGCGACGCGGCCGAACGCGACAGCCACGCCAACCCGCAGGCGCGCGAAGCGCTGCTAAAACGCTATATTGCCCTGTGCGATCCGGAAATCCAGGCGTTCTATACCCAGGGCCAACTGCCCTCGGGCGTGCGCTGGCTGGGAAAATCGGAGATCGAACGCGTGCCGGGCCTGTTCGAAGGCGGTCACGAGCCGTTCACCTCGCTGCGCCACACGCAGAGCAAACCGCTGTTCTTCTCACAGTACGGCACGGGCTGCCCGGTGATGGACGTGGTGCACATCAAGGTGGCCGAGGCGTGGGGTATCGACGGGGTGTTCCACTTTGACCCCTCGTGGAACGCGCAGCGCGAAGGGCTGCTGGAAGGGTACCTGACCCACGAGCACGACGGCACAATTTTGACGCTCGAGAACCTGAAGTTTATCCGCCACTTTATGGAGCCATACACGCTATGGAATGTGCGCGGTCACCGCGGGCTGAACACGCCCGAAACGCAGGTGCTGGGACACGCGGCGGGCGCGGATCTGTTCAAGATCAACATTCCATATGGCGGCACGGCGGGCGGCACTGACCCCGAGCGCCTGACGGTGGATGGCGTGTACTCGTTGATGCTGGCGGCGCAGTACGGCATACCGTTTGACATCCCCGGTAACGACGAGCTGAGCGGCGTGCCGCCCTATAAGACCTTCGCCGGGCTGCTGGTGATGATGGCGCTGGGTCTAAGGCTGGGCGCGCGGCCGATCCCAAAGCCGCTGCTGTGCTACTCGCCTTACATGACCATCAACGGGCGCATGGACGACAACATGATTGACATGAACCTGGCCAAGCTGGCCGTGTGGCGCGATATTGTGGATACACCGCTGTGGCCGGGCGAGCCGGTGGGCTTTATGACCCACACGCCCGACCGGGTGCAGTCCTCGATGCAGACGGCGCTGCACGCCACCCTGGCGGCGACGATGGGCGTGGACGCAGTGACCATTGCCTCTTCGGACGAGGCCTATTCCAAAGGCCCGATCTCGGCCCAGGCGCGGGTGGACACGCTGCGCGCCGTGCGGGACGAATTGCGCTTCCAGGGCAGCATCCAGGCCACGCTTTCCTCTGCCGCGGAGCTCATTAAAGAGGAGATCCACGAGAAGATCGGCGAAACGCTGGAAGCGATCGCGCAGCGCGGCGACTTCGTGGCCTCCATCTACGAAGGCATGATGGGTAATCAGGAAGACGGCCTGTATCCCGGCCGCACCGGGCGCGGGACCGTGCGCAACGGCGCATAGGCGGATTGGTTAAGATGCGCATTCTGGGGTTTGTGGGCACCGCCAAAAACACGGGCAAAACCACCACCGCCCTGCATATTCTCGATCTGGTGAGCGCGGCCGGCATCCGCACCGCGCTCACCAGCATCGGCTATGACGGCGAGAACAAAGATCACGTCACCGGGCTGCCCAAACCGCGCTACTTCGCCCAGCCGGGGCTGATCATCGCTACCGCGCAGCGCTGCCTGGAATACGGTACGGCGCAGTATGGCGACGTGCGCCCCACCGGGCTGCACACCATCCTGGGCGAGGTCGTGATTGCCACCGTCAGCGAACCGGGAACCGTGGTGGTGGCCGGCCCCAACCGCAAGCCGGATATCCAGCGTATGCTGGACCGGCTGCGCGAGTTAGGCGCGGAGTTGACCATGCTGGATGGCGCGCTCAACCGCCTGGCGCCGATGGTGCTTGCGGACGGGATGGTACTCTCGACCGGCGCGGCGTTTGACGAGCGCATCCCGGTCATCGCAGCCCACGCGGCGGCGATGGAAAGCCTGTTTCAAACCTCCGAAAACGGTATTGCTCTCCCGGTCAGTAAACCGGCAAACCTTGTTGGCTATGCGAATGCCGCGGGTTGGTGGGAGCAATTACCGCTGGGCTCGATCCTCGACCCGGCCGCTATGGAGACTGTGGCCGGATGGTTTCTGGAAAGCGGGCCGGGCGAATGCATCATCCCCGGCGCGTGCGAGCCGGGCCTGTTCCAGCAGTTGATTGGGCGCATCCAGCCGGTTCTGAGAGGCAGCCGGTTTGTGTTTACCAGCCCGGTCAACCTGATCGCCTCCGGCAGCCCGCTGGTGTGGCAGGAGTGCTTTGCGACCCTGGCGCATAACAACTGCGAAACGGCCTACACCACCCCCACCCCGCTGTGCTTTCTGACGGTCAACCCTTTCTACCCGCAGTACCTGCAAAAGACCGGGCAGTACATCCCCGCGTTTGTGGACAAGACCGAGCTGCTGGCAGCCACGCGCGCCGCCGTGCAGTGCACGCCGGTGGTGGACATCCTCCAGCCGCCCCACCCGGATCTGCTGGGGCTGTGTGGGATGAAGACTTAGGCCGCGCGCTCCCACGCATCGCGCAGCCAGCCACACACCTCCTCGTCAATATCCTCCGCGCTCCACACTTCCAGGTGGTGGATAAAACGATGGGCGGAAACCGACACGATTTCCTTCCAGCGCGGTGAGTCGTGCGGCTGGTCAAAGGACAGGGTGAGCACCAGCGGCGCGAGTTTGGGGCTGCGCCGGCGCAGGTGCATGGCGGGGATCCACACCCAGGCAAAGGCCTTGCCGCGGCGCAGGGCGATTTGGGTTTTGGCGATTTGAAGCTGCACCGGTCCGAGGGTGCCGGCGTAGCGCAGGATGGTCTCGAACAGGTCGCGGGAGAGGTCATAGCCGATGAAGAAGGGTTCGTGATCTTGGTCGATCATGAATTTGATTATACATAAAGAGAGCAATCATTTTCTGCATCACGAGAAACAGGTTCTTTGGTACACTTGATCATCTTCACCGGACAGGATTGCATGGACGATCATCGTTTCGAAACCCCTTCCCGCGGACGGCAGATGCTGCGCGGCCTGCAAGCGATTTTTCCGCTGCTGCTGGGCGTGGTTCCGTTTGGCATGATCTACGGCGTGCTGGCGCGGCAGTCGGGGATTCCGCTGCCGGCAGCGCAGGCGATGTCGTTTATCGTGTTTGCCGGCAGCTCGCAGTTTATCGCCGCGCAGTTGTTGCAGCAGGCAGTGCCCGCAGTGGTGATCGTGCTGACGATCTTTGTGGTCAACCTGCGCCACGCGCTGTACAGCGCGTCGGTGGCGGGGTACACGCGCCATCTTTCGCCAGGTTGGAAGGCCGGGCTGGCCTACCTGCTGACCGACGAGGCCTACGCGGTGGCTGTGTTGAATTATCAGAAGGAAGGCAGCCGCGGTTTCCAGCACTATTTCTTCCTCGGCGCGGGGGTGACACTGTGGGCAGCGTGGCAGCTCAGCACCGCGGCCGGTATCCTGCTGGGCGCGGTGATCCCCGCCGCGTGGGAGCTGGATTTCGCCCTGCCGCTGACGTTTATCGCCCTGCTGGTGCCGGCACTGAAAGACCGCGCCGGAGTGTTGGCCGCGCTGGTGGGCGGGGTGGCCGCGCTGCTGGCGTTCTCGCTGCCGTACAAGCTTGGCATCCTGGCCGCGGCGCTGGCGGGCATCGCCGCCGGGCTGCTGGTGGAGGGCAAGCGGTGAACATCTGGGTGACGATGCTGCTGGCCGGCGCGCTGACCTTCCTGACGCGCCTGTCGTTCATCTGGCTGTTCGAGCGCATCAGCGTGCCGCGCATCGTCGAGCGCGCGCTGCGCTTTGTGCCGCTCTCGGTGCTGGCGGTGATTATCTTTCAGGAAGTGCTGATCCGCGACAGCAGCCTGGAGCTGGGCCTGGACAATACCCGCCTGCTGGCCGGGCTGGTGGCGGTGGTGGTGGCGTGGCGCACGCGCAGCGCCCTGCTGACCATCGGCGCGGGCATGGCCGCGCTGCTGGCGCTAAAGGCTCTGATGGGGTGACGGCCGGATGGTGAGCGGCAGCACCGATTTTTCCTCGCCGTCCATCTCGAGGTTGATGCTGTAACAGCCCCAGTTGCGGAACATCACGTTTTGCAGGCGCAAGATCAGGTTGACGGCCACGGACAGCTCGCTGGCCGGTACGTTGACGTGCACCTTGCCCTCCAGCTTGCGGATGATCTCATTGCCGTCTTCATCCAGAAAATGAACTTCCAGGGTGTGGTCGCCGTTTTCTTCCAGGGGGAAACGCATACGCAGCGCCACGGCCATCGAGGGGTAGACGACCGGCAAGCCGCGGGCGAAGATCGAATCGAACGCGCCGAGGACGTTCAACTTGCCGTGCTGGTCGGTGGCGGCGTCGCAGATCATAAACGCTTCGATGTTCATGGTCGCTCCGGATGAGAAGGGTATGACGTTATTGTACGACGATTTGCGGGCTGACGGGAGGCGGAGAGGAGAGTCGTATGGGTTGGCCAAAAAACCTTAACCGCGAAGGAAGCGAAGGGACGCGAAGAAAACGCGAAGGAAAATTTGATTAAGATTTCCTTCGCGTTTTCTTCGCGTCCTTTTGGCTCTTCGCGGTGAAAGGTTTTTCCTGGCCTATATAAGCCACAGGGTTATTCGCCGGCAACGAACAGGTTATGGCGTTCGGCTCAATGGGATCAGGGGCAGATAGAAACGGATGTACTCGGCTGACCCGCTGACGGGCACACTGACGGTTTCCGCGCAGGAGCTCTCATGCAGGATGGCGGCGGTCACGTCGCCTTCGTGGTCCGGTCGATAACGCACATAGATTTGCGTGGGCTCGAGCACGCCGTTGTCGATGGCGAGAAACAGCTTATCTGTGAACAGGGTGTCGCTAAAGAGCGAAATCTCGAACCCGGCCGGTGCGGTAACCGTGACCGGGCTGATCAGATGAAAGCCGGAAACGGTATAGCTCTGCACCAGCGAGATTTTCCCCGGCCGGGCGGTGAATGGGGAGAGGCTGCCGGCTGTGATGGTCGGGTTGAGAATGACAGACACGTCGACACCGATTATGTCCTGGCCGCCGCGGCCATCCTCTACCCGTACGATAAAGTAGTCGTAGCCGGAATATCCGGGCGTGGGCGTGTATTGCACGGGCATCGACGTGCCGGTGCCAGAGACGCTGGCGATGCCATGCGCGGGCGGGGACTGGATGAACCAGTTGAGCACCGCGTTCTCGTCCACGTCGCTGGCGTGCAGGGTCAGCGAGAATGCGGTTGGAAAACCATCCAGCGACATGTCCACCGACACCAGCTCACCTTCCGCGATCACCGGGGCGTCGTTCACCTCGGTGATGTTGATCGTAACGCTGGCCGGTAGGCTGTAGTCTTCGCCGTCGAACACGCGGAAGGTGAAACTGTCTGCGCCGCTTACGTTTGCGTGCGGGGTGTAGGTCAGGTGGGGCGCGTCGCCGGAGAGCAGGCCGAAGGCCGGCGGATCGACGATTTCATACGTCAGGGGCGAAAATTCTACGTCAAAACCCGACAGGGCGACCCCCACAGCCGTGTCCTCATCGGTGGTGACCGTCTGCGCGTGCGCCACCGGCAGGTCGTTGACGGAGACGATATCAATGTTGATCGTGATGGTGTCGGTGGCGTATTCGTTGTCGGTTACCTGTACGATGAAACTGTCCGAGCCGTGAACGTGTGGATAGGGCACATAGGTGACAACCTGCTCCGCTCCGTCGCCCTCCGCGACCGCCGTGCCGTAATTGGGAAGCGTTTCGATGCTCCAATGCAGGCCGTCGGCGCGGTTGGGGTCGCCGGCGTGCAGGGTGAGCGTGATGGGCGGGCCGTCTTCGGACATATCCACGGAGACGGCTTCGCCTTCGGCGATCACCGGCGGCAGGTTGGTTTCGGGGATGATGATGACCGAAATTTCCGCCGGCGGGCTGTATGCTTCGCCGTCGAAGACGCGGAACGTGAAGCTGTCAGAGCCGCGGCTGTTGGCGTATGGTGTATAGATGAGTTCGGGGGCCGTGCCGCTGAGCACGCCGAGTGACGGAGTGGTGAGGATTTCATATTGGATCGGGTCGTTCTCGACATCCCACGCCATCAGAGAAATATCCGCTGGGAGGTCCTCATCCACGATATACAGTTGCGGCGAGGCTACCGGCGGATCGTTGA
>CALDSL010000403.1 GCA_937920255.1 uncultured Anaerolineaceae bacterium
ACGAGTTTGACCACGTGGAACTGTATCAGGGCCGCGCTGAAGACATCTTGCCGCATCTGGACCTGCGCCCGGACGTGATCGTGGCCGATCCGCCGCGCGCCGGGCTGGCGCCGGCCGTGGTGGACGCGCTGGTCAAGATGGCCGCGCCCCGGCTGGTATACGTCTCGTGCGACCCTGCCACCCTGGCGCGCGACATCCGCCGCCTGCTGGCCGCCGGATACAATCTGGAGCGCGTCCAGCCCATCGATATGTTCCCGCAGACGTTCCACATCGAGAGCGTAGTGTTGTTGACAAAACAATAAGCTGGTCGGGCGCTCTAAACCTAAAAAGCCGATCGCCCTTTGTGGGCCACGCAAATCGATAAACAAGTACCCTGCGCCTGTCGAAGGGTACGGCATGGCGTGCAAACCGAATTATCATACAAGTAGAGACTCAAAATCTTGCGTTTCTACGATCACCGTTCAAGGCGTGTTACCTTGCACAGAGATCCACCACCCAACAAGGAAGATGACTCAATGAAAAAATTTCCGAGAACCGAAAAATACGAACCCAATTGGGTCCATGAAAACTGGATGGGGCCAAACCCGCTATGGCTGCTGGAGGAATTGTGCCAGCACATGGATTTACAGTCGGGTATGAAAGTGCTTGACATGGGCTGTGGGAAGGGCATTACTTCCATATTTCTGGCGAAAGAATTTGGCGTAACCGTATTTGCCAACGACCTGTGGGTCAGCGCGACCGAGAACCTCAAACGCTTTGAGGAAGCCGGCGTTGCCGACCGGGTCTTTCCCATCCACGCCGAAGCGCATGCCCTGCCGTATGCCGACGAGTTCTTCGACGCCGCGATATCCATCGACAGCTACCAGTATTTCGGAGCGGATGAAATGTATTTTCCCTGCACATTCGCAAAGCTGGTAAAGGCCGGTGGTCAGTTTGGCATCGTTGTTCCGGGTTTGACGCGAGAATTTGAGAAAGGCTATCCCGATACGCTGAAAGAGCATTGGGTGGGGGAAATGTTCAGCTTTCACAGCAAGGATTGGTGGCGGCATCTTTGGGAAAAGACCGGAATGGTCGAAATCACCGCTTGTTATGATATGGAAGAACCGAAAGAAATCTGGCAGCCGTGGGCAGATTGGGCAAAGGACAATCTCGGTTTTAACGATGTGGAATTTTTGAACTCCGACACCAATAACGACGTTGCGCTGATCCTTATGAGTGGGATCAAAAACCAGGCCAGCGGAGAATGATCCACAGAAAGACCCTTCTGACTAAGGAAACCACCCTAACCTATGTGCACCAGTTTTGTCTACCGGGGATCCACCGTCATCATCGCCAATAACTTCGACCACCCGGACGAGGATTTCAAGCTCGCGTTGCGCGAGCCTGCGCACCTGGCGGTGCTGGTGAATGTCAATGGGCGCTACTTTCCCTCGTTTGGCATCACCCTCGACGGCACGTTTATCAACGACCTGATGGTTGAGGGAACCGAGGCCGGGCGTTATAAGCGCGCCAGCCAAAACCGCTGGACGATGACGACGCTGGTGGAGAATGTGCTCACCGGCCGCGCGGCGTTTGATGACCTCTCCACTATTCTGGCGCAGAAAACGATCGTCGATAATCCGGCGCTCAGCACGCACGCCATGATTGCCAACGCCGGCGGCGATGTGCGCGTGGTAGAACCGGGGCGCGGGAATCTATACTCGCCCCGCGGCGATGGCAGCCACTTTGTGATGAGCAACTTCCCCCTGTGCACGGCGGCCGCGCCGGATGCCACCAGCCCGGGCGCTGACCGCTACGACGCCGCCAGCCAGGCGCTGGCCGATGCCGGCCCGGATTTTGGCGTGGAGGATGCCTTTGCCGTGCTGGAACAGGTGGCGCAGCGCGGCGGCAATTATCCCACCCGTTTTTCGATGGTGGCTGTCCCCGCCGATCAGGTGGTGTACTTCTCGGTCTTTGGCGATTTCCACCGGCGTTTTCGCTTTTCCTTCGCGGATGACTGCGTCACCGCCGCGCGCGGCGTGGATGCGAATTACTGCCAGCATTTGAGCGCCGGCGGTACGCTGGGGAAAATTTTTCGCGAAGGTTGATCCAGCCTGAGGAACACAAACATGCAGTCCCTTCTCTATCAGCAAATTGACGCGGCACTGGAGCAAAAAATCGTCGCCAGATTCGGCGAGTGGGTGGTGAAACATCGCTGCCTGCATTTCGAGCCGGGCAGCTACTCGCTCGCGGCGGTGGTCGATGGTGAGCCGGTGGGCTTTATCTCAACCTACCCGGGGCGGTTTCCCGCGCCGCTGGAGGGCCTGGGTGACGCCTACATCGATGTAATCGAAGTCGACGCGGGTTACCGCCGCATGGGCATCGCCCGCACCCTGATCGCCATGACCGAGGAGTGGGCATCGGATTTCGGTTACCGCCAGATCCGCGCCTGGAGCAGCCAGGACAAACAGGAAGCCATCCCCATGTGGAACGCGCTGGATTACTGTATGTGTCCGGCCAAAATTTGGGTAGAATGGTGTAAAGAAGTCGTCGATGGATATTATGTCGCCAAAAGGCTGACCCATGGAAAACCGGCCGAGAATCTTGCTGGCGGATGATGAAACCGCGATCACATCCAACCTGGCGCCGTTTTTGGAGCGCGCCGGGTTTCACGTGCATGTCGCCTCGGACGGGCAGTCGGCGCTGGAGCAGATTGCCCAGTACTCGCCCGAGCTGGTGGTGCTGGACGTGCTCATGCCGCGCATGGACGGACGCGAGGTGCTGCGCCGTCTGCGCCAGGCCGGCAACTGGACGCCCGTGCTGCTGCTGACCCAGGTGGGCGAGGCCGCCGAACGAGCCATGGCGCTCGAAGAAGGCGCCGACGATTATCTCAATAAGCCGTTTGACCCGCAGGAACTCTCGGCGCGCATCCGCGCAGTGCTGCGCCGCGCGCGCCCCGGACAACCCTCGCTGGCCTCGGCCTGGCGTTTAAGCTGCGGCAGCGACGACCCTGCCCGCCCACCGCTGCTGCTCGACCGGCGCGCGCGCCGCGCCAGCCTGGGCGATGCCGCCCTGGCGCTCACGCCCAAGGCGTTTGCCCTGCTGGAATACCTGATGACGCACCCGGACGAGATGCTCACCCGCGAGCGCCTGCTGGACGCGGTGTGGGGCTGGGATTACCCGGCCGGCACGCGTACGGTGGACACGCGCATGGCCGAACTGCGCCGCCTGCTGCAGGATAACGCCGAGAACCCGGTCTACATTGAAACCACGCCCGGCGAAGGCTACCGCTTCGTGGGGCGCGTTCAACCGCTGCCATGAAAATACCGCTGCGCGTGCTGCTGTCGGTGACGCCCCTAATTTTAGGGGTGGCGGCCGCGCTGGCGCTGCCCGCGCTGCAGGTACAGGTGCCGGTGCTCATTTTCCGCGCTGACCTGCGCAACCTGATACTCATTCTTACCGGGCTGGCCAGCCTGGTGTTGCTGGCCTGCGCGCTGCGCGACTGGCAGTTGGCCGAGCGCCAACGACAGGCGCTGGAGGAGGCCCTGCGCCAGCAGGAGCAGGCGCGCCGCCGCTTTCTGCGCCGGCTGGATCACGAGGTGAAAAATCCGCTGACGGCCATGCGCGCCGCGCTGGCCAATCTGGAAGACGCCGGCCAGGAGCAACCCCGCCCGGTGAAGGATATCAACCTGCAGGTGGAGCGCCTGAGCCAGCTTGTGGGCGACCTGCGCAAGCTGGCCGAGCTGGAGGAACGCCCCTTGGAGCGCCTGCCGGTCGATTTGAACGATCTGCTGGCGGAGGTGGTGGAAATGGCTCTCAGCCAGCCGGCCTACGCCGGGCGCGAGTTGCACCTGGTGGTTTCCAAAGTGCCCTGGCCGCTGCCCCCGGTCACCGGCGACCGCGATCTGTTGTGGCTGGTGTTTTACAACCTGGTGGATAACGCGCTCAAATACAGCGAGCGCAAGCATATCGTCGAGGTGCGCGCGCAGGAAGATGGTCGCGCCGTGACCGTGGAAGTGGCCGATAACGGCCCGGGCATCCCACCCGCCGACCTGGAGCGCATTTTCGAGGAACTGTACCGCGGGGTCAACGCGCGCGGGATCGAAGGCAGCGGGCTGGGGCTGGCGTTGGCGCAGCGCATCATCCAACGCCACGGTGGGAGCCTGCGCGTGCGCAGCCGCGCCGGGCCAGGTGAGCCGGGCGGGGTGGTGTTCACCGTCCGCCTGCCGCTATAAGGTCGGAAGCGCGAATCGTTTATGTAGGAGAATCTCACCGCGAAGGTGCGAAGAACGCGAAGGAAACGCGAAGTAATTTTAATATGTGTTTCTTCGCGTTTTCTTCGCGCCCTTCGCACCTTCGCGGTGAGGATCGTGGCACTCGAATGATGAAAGTATCAAACAGTACCAGGTAAGGCGGAACGAATCTTGCATGTCTTGCGTCATACCTGTATGATGTTCGCAGAGGGATAGAGATGGTTCGAAAAGATCGCTCGTACAATTACGCCACGTCCGCGGCACGGGTTGCGCCCCGCGCCGCTTTGAAACCGCGCCGGTTCAGCACCGCCGACCGCCTGGCAATCGCCGTGGTGGGGCTGGTGGCGGCTTTTATCGTATTGCTGGGCCTGCTGGGCGCAGGCGTGTACCTGTATTTCACGCTGTTTGAGCGCGTTTTGCCCGGCGTGCAGGCCGGCGGCATCTCCCTGGGCGGTTTGAGCTACCCGGCTGCCGTCGACCGGCTGGAGCAGCAGTGGCTTAACGGTGGCAACGTGGCGCTCAGCGACGGAAACCGCAGTTGGGCGGTCTCGGCCGGCGAGTTGGGTTTCCTGCTGGATGCGCCTGGCACCGCAGAGGATGCCATCCGCGTAGGGCGCGGCGAGAGCGGCTGGCCTTCGCCGCTGGCCATTCTCGAAGAGCCGCAGCCGGTGGCCCCGCGCGTGTCCTACCAACCTGAGATCGCCCGCGCTCGGCTGCTGAGCGCGGCCGCGCTGGTGGACGTGCCCGCTGTGGAAGCCACGGTGCGCTACGAGAACGGGCGCTGGATGAGCGTGCCCGGCAGCGCCGGTCTGGCGCTGGCGGTGGATGAAACCCTGGTGGCCTGGGCCACGGACCCCTCCGGCGCGCTGCGCTCGGGTATGCTGCTGGTGAAAACCCGCGAGGTTATCCCCGCGTTGATGGATGCCGCGCCAGAAGCCGAACGCCTGAACGCGATGATGAACGCGCCGCTGCGCCTGAGCGCGTTTGACCCGGTGACGGGCGAAACCCTCGACCTGAGCGTGCCGCCGCAGGATCTGGCGGGGATGGTCGTGGTCAGCCAGAACAACGGCCAGACGGTCATCGGGTTGGATGCCGGCGCGTTCCAGAGCTATCTGCAGACGTGGCAGGGCGGCCTGGGCGCGGAGCGCTACCTGGACGAAGTGGAAGGGCTGGACTCTCTGGTGGAGCGCTGGCAGAGCGGCGTGGCGCTGGAAGCGCGCGTGCGCTACCATCCCACCACCTACACCGTGCAACCGGGCGACACGTTGCTATCGCTATCGTATGAAATCGGGGTTCCGTGGTTCATCATCCGCGACGCCAACCCGGGCACCGGCTCGGACGGGTTGGTGGCCGGCCAGCAAATCACCCTGCCACCCAAAGATGCCAACCTGCCGCTGCCAGTCGTGCGTAACAAGCGCATCGTGATCAACATCAGCCAGCAGCGCCTGTGGAGCTACGAAAACGGCCAGTTGCGCACGCAGAGCGTGATCAGCACCGGCATTGCCCGCTCGCCGACCATGCCGGGTGTGTTCCAGATCCGCTCGCACGAAATCAATGCCTATGCATCCAACTGGGACCTGTGGATGCCGCATTTCATGGGCATCTACGAGGCGTCGCCCGGGTTTATGAACGGCATACACGGGCTGCCGCTGCTTTCCAGCGGCGTGCGCCTGTGGGGCAACGTGCTTGGCAGCCCGGCTTCGTACGGCTGTATCATCATGACCCTGGCTGAGGCGGAAGAGCTATACATGTGGGCAGATGAAGGCACGGTCGTGGAAATCCAGCCATAAAGCCGCGGCAGGCACTGGAGTTGCATCCAATCCTCCGCAATGGATTACCAGATGTAAGAGGTTTCAATTGTAAGCAGTTTCATCTGTCACAAAAACCTTCATGCTGCGTTATTATCTGCAGGAGGTCCTATGCGGAGATTCCCTGCGTTCTTCATATTGCTCTTGCTCATCCTATCACTGGGAGGATGTGAGCCAGACTCGCGCGTACCCCCAACAAGCGAGTCCGGCCCAAGTCAGACCCAGCAACCCAATCCGCTGCCCACTGGAATCGCGACCGACCAGGCCGGAACGCCGGTGACCATCACCAATATCTATTTCTGGGATGCCATGAACGGCTGGGGCATCGGCACTGTGGTCGACGACCCGTTCCAGCATGTTTTGCGCACCGCCGATCAGGGTAATACCTGGGTGGATGTGACCCCCGCCGGAGCCGTGGCCGACCCGCAAACACCCAATACCGCCGCAATTTCCGCTTTTGTGGACGGCAATCACGCCTGGGTCACGTATTACAACCCAATTCCGGCCCCACCGCTGCAAGAATACCTGGTGTGGTACACGGCAGACGGCGGGCAGAACTGGCAGGCCAGCCAGACGCTGCAAATGCCGGAGACGCTGGACTTCTTTATGCCCGCCAATCTTGGCTTTTCCGACCCGGCCAACGGCTGGCTGCTGGCGCATCTCGGCGCCGGCATGAGCCATGACTACGTGGCGCTGTACAAAACCGCCGACGGCGGGCAGAACTGGGATCTGGTGGTTGATCCATCGCAGGCCGGCGTGATCCAGAGCAGCCTGCCAATGACCTGCGCCAAGAACGGCGTCACCTTTCTGGATGCCAGCACGGGGTGGGTGACCGGCGGGTGCAACGGTGTGCTGCCCGGCTTGTTCTTCTATCAAACCACGGATGGCGGAAAAACCTGGCTGCCGGCCACGCTGCCGCCGCCGCAGAATGCGCCCAATATCATGATGAGCGGAGAGATCGTCTGCGATACCCGCCGTCCCACCGCCGAGAGCGGATTGGTGACGGTTCAGGTTTCCTGCCAGGTATCCACCGGGGACAGCCAGGCGTGGCTATACCGTTCTGAGAGCAACGGCCAAGACTGGCAGATCGAGATGCTGCCCGCTCCGTTTGGCCTGGTTGAGATCACCGAGGGCGGGCCGATGTGGATGCTCGGCCGCGAAAACACACAGGACGATACGCGCCGCACGCTGTTCCGCTCGAACGATGAGGGCATCACCTGGGCCGAGGTTCTGGGAGACTTGAACTGGCAGGGCCTGTTGAATTTCGTCGACGCGCGGCACGGTTTTGGTCTGGTCACCACCGGCGATACACCGCATTTGATTAAAACCGACGACGGCGGAGAGACATGGGTACAGGTGGAACCGCTGGTAAAGCCAGAATCATAAGAAGTCTTGCTGTTACGAATCTGTAACATTCCTGACATACATCCGTAACGCCTGACCCGTATACTCAATCTATCAACGCGAAGCACCCGGATTGCGGCCTCCTAAGCAGATCAATCTACCGGGTGCTTCGTTTTTGGATGAAGCCGGGCAGGATCGGCGGCCATGCGGTACAATACGCGTAGATGACCAGGCCAACCCGGGAGAGATGGATCATGCGCGCCCCACGAATGCCAAAACGACTGTACCTGTCCGTGTTCCTGTTGCTGGCTTTTGCGCTGGCAGGCTGCGGCACGCTTCAAGTCGAAGTGGAACGCACTCCCACGCCCGACTTGAGCACCGCGGTGGTAGCCGCGCTGGAGCAGCAGAACCAGGCGCTGAATGCCCGGGTGGCCACGCTGGCCGCCCCGCGGGACGATATTTTGACTGTCGAATCGGATTCGGAAAGCATCCGGCGCAAGCTGTTGTTCAGCGCCAGCCGGTGGAGCACCATCTGGGTCGATGCCGGCGTGAATACGTATCCGGATGCCGCCCAGCCCGAGCAGGCGCAGGCCCAGCGGGTGCAGTTGTGGGCCAGCCAGGAGGACGGCAGTTTTCGCCTGGTGTGGAGCGACAGCCCGTCTCAGGTGGACGGCGCGGCCGTGTCGGACGGGCAAACGGTGCGGCGGCTGGACGTGTCGACCGGCCAGATTTCCGGTGAAACCCTGCCTGCCGCCGCGCGGCAGGCATTCATCCCCCCCGAAGCCGTCAGCGACAGCGTTGTCGATCATCCCCTGGCGCGGGCGATCAACTCGCCCCTGGCCGACCAGTTGTTCGCGTCTTTGTTCGGGCAGCGGTCTGGGACGTTTACGCCACAGACGCTGGATGTGGTCGCCGGGAGGAATGCGCTGGTGGTAGACTGGGCGCCGCCGAAAGGCAGCAGCGTCGACCGGCTGTGGGTGGATGCGCAGACTGGCGTGGTGCTGCGCTGGCAGAATTTTGGAAAATCCGGCGGTGGGCGCATCCAGCAGGATATTATCGTCAATGCCATCGAGTACGACGCTGAATTTCCTTCCGAACTGTTTGACCAGCAGTTGCTGGTAGAGCCGTACTTCGCCGGTGGATGGGAAGGCAACCCGGAGCCCGCCGGCCAAACGATGGCCGAGCAGAACATCTCCGCGGCGGGCGAGCAGGGGGAGTTGTACTTCTATATCCGCGACCTGGATACCGGAGAGCAGCAAATGGTTTCCCTGCCCGGCAGTTGCCTGGATGGTTCGCATACCTGCCCCGAGCCGCGACCGGTGAAGGATGTTCCCCCGGGCGCGTCGCAGCCGTTCCTGTGGTCGCCCACCGGGGAATACGGCCTGTTGATCGACGCGCAATCCGGGGTTTCCGGGCCGCTGCTGCGCTATGATCCGCGGGAGGAAGCGTGGCGCACGCTGGCCGAAAGCGCGCGCATGGCCGCCTGGTCGCCGGATGGGCGCGTGATCGCCTACGCCACAGACAAAGATGTTTACCTGATCCTGGCCGAAGGCGGGAGCCCGCAGGGTTCCGCCCCGCGCAGCATGATCGCGGGTGAGCTGTCGATGATCGAGTCCAGCGTGAGCTGGCTGGCATGGCAGGACACCTCGCGTCTGCTGGTGATGATCAGCCGCCCGCCAGGGCAGACGGTCTACCTGGCGGATGTGGCCACCGGCGTGTTAACCGAGGTGCTCCAGCGACCGCATAAGGGCGGCACTGCCCCCGAGCCTTCGCCCGACGGCCAGCGTTGGGCAATGGTGCTGCAGGAGGAAACCCGTTCCAATCTGCTGATCAACGTCGCCGGGGCGCAGGGTACGCCGACCATTTCGTTCTTCAACAGCACCATCTGGCCTTTGAGCTGGTCGCCGGATGGCAGCATGCTGGCGTTTAATGTTTACCGGGAGACCGGGATGGAAATGGTTAGCGACCTGTACGTGGCCAGCGCAGATGGAACCCGCCTGCAGCAGATCCACAGCGGAAAGATCGTACCCATGTTCACCTGGTCGCCCGACGGCCGCCGCATCGTCGTGGAAACCAGCGATGAACTCGGCCGCACCCACCTGATGCTGGTGCAGATCGAAGAAGGGCAGAGCAATATCCTCCAGGCGCCCGGGCTGAACCCCTTCCAGGATTGGATCAACCCCTCCTGGCGAAAATAAAACTGGCACGCGTATTGCAGCCTTAGGGGAACAGCCGCCGCGCCTTGACTTCGGCCACGGCGTCTGGGCGGTAGCGGTATAACTGCGCCGGCCGGCCTTCGCCGGCGTGGCGCCGGTCGGTGGTCGGTTCGATAATGCCAGCCTGCAAGATGCGCCGGCGGAAATTACGCTTGTCCAGGCGTTCGCCCAGGATCATCTCGTAGGTGCGCTGCAGCTCAGAGAGGGTGAAGAATTCCGGCAGCAGTTCAAAACCGGCTGCGCTGTACTCCAGCTTGTAGCGCAACCGGCGCACGGCGTAAGCCAGCACGTCGCCAAAATCCAGCGCCAGGGCGGGGAGCGCATCCACCGGGAACCAGCGCACCGGGTCGGAGGGCGCGCAGAAAGCATCGGAGGGGATCAGGGCAAAATATACGACCGATATAACACGATTGGTGGGATCACGCTGCGGGTCGCCGTAGGTATACAGCTGCTCCAGGTAGGCGCGGTGGCGGCAGATGAAGCGGGCCAGGAGCGCGCTCGCGCTTTCTTCCAGCGACAGGTCGTCCGACACCGGGCTGCCGGGGATCACCCAGGCGCCTCGCGGGTCTTGCGGAGCCTGTTCCAGCAAAACCTGCAGGCGCTGTTCGCGCAGGCTGAAAACCACGACACGCACCTCAATTGCCGGGGATGATTTTTGCTGGTTATGCATTTGATTGTGATTATAGCCTGATTGAATCAAACACGAAAGTTTCTATAATAGAGATAGATGTTCCCACGGAGGTAGCTGTGAAAACCAAACTGCGTGTCCTGATTGTGGTAGCCGCGCTGCTCGCCAGCGCGCTGGCGTGTAATCTCCCGTTTGACGAGGCGGAAATCTTTCCAAGCGCCACCCCCGGGCAGGTGGAAAGCGCCGTACCGGGTTCGCCGGTGCCCTCGGCTGCGCAAACTACCGCCGCGAGCGGCACCCAAATCGCCGTCACGCTCGAGCAGCCCGGCGCGGCCACTTCCACCCCACCGCCCACGGTGACGGCGGGGGTGGTGCAACCCAGCGCCACCCTTACGCGCACGGTCACCCAGGGCGCCAGCAGCACCCCGCCGCCCACGGTGACGCCCAAACATACCGCCACCAAAACGCTGACCCCGACCATCACGCTCACCCGCACCATCACGCGCACGCCGACCATCACGCTGACCGCTTCACGCACCGTCACGCAGGGCGCGACCAGCACCCCGCCGCCAACAGTCACCACCCGGCCGCCCTCCACTGCAACGCAAACACCCACCCCCACCGCCACGCGCACCAGCACGGCCACCAACATCGCCGGGGCAACAAGCACCACCACCCCCACGCCGACGGTGACACACACCAGCACTGCCACCCCCACGCCGACGGCGACGCCCACCAGCACAACCACCCCCACCGGAACGCCGGTGCAGACCAACCGCACGCTGGCCATCGCCAATTACTTCACCACGCCGCCGGTATTGGACGGCGTGTGGGATGAATGGGGTGACCGCTCGACCGAATATCCGGCGGCCGCGCTGGTATTTGGCGGCGCAAACTGGACCGGCCCGGCCGACCTGCAGGCCTCGTACCGCGTGGCCTGGGACGCGAATTATCTCTACCTGGCGGTAAAGGTGCACGATGACATTTATGCCCAGAACGCCACCGGCGCCAACCTGTACCTGGGCGACAGCCTGGAAGTGCTGCTGGACAGCAATCTGCTGGGCGACCTGAACGACCGCTCACTGGGCGAGGACGATTTTCAGTTGGGTATTTCACCCGGTTTGGGCAGCGTGGACGGCGCCAAAGAGGCATACTTGTGGTTCCCGCGCAGCCGCATGTCGGCGCAGAGCGGGGTGGTCGTAGCCGCGGCCCGGCAGGACGGCATCACGCGCATCGAGGCCGCCATCCCGTGGAATGTGTTTGGCGTCATTCCCGCCGCCGGCCAGCGCTACGGCTTCGCCGTTTCCGCGTCGGATAATGACGATACCGCGCAGAACCTGCAGCAGAGCATGGTCTCATCCGTCCCCACCCGCGTGCTGGTGGATCCCACAACGTGGGGAGAATTGCAGTTGAAGTAAATAACCAAGTACCCTGAGCCCGTCGAAGGGTACGGGTCTCGCAAGATCGACTAGCCTTGCAAGACCCGTACGGTTCGACGGGGCTCAGCGTACTTATATGCTAGAACAGCACCGAAGCCAGCTCTGCGCGGTACTGGCGCGTGTCGGCGTCCTCAGGATCCATCATCTCCAGGATGGCGAGGAACAAGTGGCGCGCCCGGTCACCGCGGTAATGGCGGTTCTGGCGCAGGATATCCAGCAGGCCATCGAGGGCGGGCAGGAACAGGCCGCGCGAAGCCAGGCGAACCGCGCCGGCGTAGGCCGCGTCGAGGTCATTCTCGGTGGGCAGCGCCTCATCGTGCAGCGCGGTGATCGCCTCGGCCAGCGGCATCAGGCGCTGCGCGCTGGCGTACAGCGGGCTGGCCGGAAACGATTTGAGCGTGAACAGCGCCTCGCGGCCTTCGCCCTGCGCCAGCAGCGCTTTGGTAAGACCCAGCAGCGCGCCTGGGTTCTCCGGCGCCTGGTCGAGCACTTCGCGGTAGGCTGCCTCGGCGCGCGACCACTTGCGCAGGCTCAGGTAGCCGTCGGCTTTTTCCTGCAGCAGGCCGGTCGGACTGGGCGGCAGCAGGCGGCTCAAAAAGTCGCGCACGCGCTGGTTGGGCTGCGCGCCCACGAATTCACCCACCACCTGGCCATCGGAAAAGGCCTTCACGGTGGGCAGGCTGCGCACACCGTACTGCAGCGCCAGGTTGGGGTTCTCATCCACATCCAGTTTGGCCAGGCGGAACGCGCCGTTGGCCTCGTGGGTCAGAGCTTCCAGCATGGGGCCGAATGTTTTGCACGGCTTGCACCATTCCGCCCAGAAGTAGACGACCACGGGTGTATTCTGCGAGTAGGAAAGCACTTCATACTCGAAATCGGTTTCGTTGACTTGGATGATATTGTTCGTTGACATGATAATCTCACCTGTATTGCCAACCACCTGATGGGGCCGGTTGGTACCATCTTACAGGAAAATTATAAGAATCTTTTTGGAATTGTATCAAGGAATTGTCAAATTATTCGTCGCCTTCGCCGCCAGCCGCGCTAGGCTGATCGATGCGCAGCACATCACCGTGAATGTCGATCACCACCCGGAAGCCCATCATGCCCAGATAGGTGCGGCCTTCCTCGGGGATGCCGGTATTGAGCAGGTTGTCAAACTGCTGGCCGATCTGCTTGATCTGGTTGAGTATCATGGCGTACGAAAAGGGGTCGTCCTGGCCCAGCATCTTGGCCGTTTCTTCGCTGATAAAGTCTTCCTTGCCCTTCATCTGCTCGGTCAGGAAATCAAACACCTGCCGGTCGACGTATTCGGAAGAAATATGGCGGCGAAACCCGGCGTCGTTGACCACGTACATGGCTTCATCGCCCACGTAGGTGATTTCCACGGGCTGGTCATTT
Organism: uncultured Anaerolineaceae bacterium; assembly: GCA_937920255.1. Lineage (GTDB taxonomy): Bacteria > Chloroflexota > Anaerolineae > Anaerolineales > Anaerolineaceae > CALDSL01. The sequence goes on from CALDSL010000403.1 coordinate 13,069, forward strand.
TCGTCTACCACCAGACCGGCAAAAACTGCATTCCGCGCCATACTACCTCCTTCCCGGCGCAGTCGCCCGCGCCGGTCCCGCGTCAGATGATGATTACCTGGGTTCCTTCGTCGTCCGGCAACTCGACAATGTGCTCGTGCGGCAGCACGCTGGGCGAGCACCAGCGGTAAAACCAGCGCGCGGCCAGGGTGGGCAGGTTGATGCAGCCGTGG
>CALDSL010000404.1 GCA_937920255.1 uncultured Anaerolineaceae bacterium
CGCTTCCACGCCCAGCCGGTGGCCTGCCCGGTGTGCGGGCCGCAGGTGTGGCTCGAAGCCGGTGGGGAACGCCTGGCAGAGCGTGAGACGGCCATCCAGCAGGCGCGTGCTTTGCTGGCCGAGGGCAATATCCTGGCGGTCAAGGGACTGGGCGGTTACCATCTTGCCTGTGATGCCTCAAACCCCCAGGTGGTGGAAGAACTGCGCCGCCGCAAGAAGCGCAGCGACAAACCCTTTGCGCTGATGGCCTTCGACGTTGAAGCCGTCGAGCGCCACTGCCAGGTGTCGACCGCCGAGCGAAGTCTGCTCGAATCGACCCAGCACCCCATCGTGCTGCTCCAGCGCTGCCCGGCCTCTGGCGTCTATGCCGGCTGCGCCCCGGGCCAGACCACGCTGGGATTTATGCTGCCCTACACGCCGCTGCACCTGCTGCTGCTCGAACCCGCGCTGGGCTTCCCCGATGCGCTGGTGATGACCAGCGGTAATCTGAGCGAAGAACCAATCGCCTACGAAGACGCGGACGCGATTGAGCGCCTGACTCCGCTGGCGGACGCCTTCCTGCTGCACGACCGCCCGATCCACATCCGCGTGGATGATTCGGTCGCCAGCGTGGTGCACGACCAGCCCTACCTCTCGCGCCGCGCCCGCGGCTATGCCCCCGAGCCAGTGCGGCTGCCGTTCCCCGTGAGCGAAATCCTGGCCACCGGCGCTGAGCTGAAGAATACCTTCTGCCTCACCCGCGAACGCTACGCCTTCCTCAGCCACCACATCGGCGACCTGGAAAACTATGAAACCCTGCGCGCGTTCGAAACCGGCGTGGAGCATTTCCAGCGCCTGTTCCGCGTGCGCCCCGCCGCCATCGCCTGCGATCTGCACCCCAACTACCTGGCTTCACGCTACGCGCGCCAGCGGGCAGTGGAAGAAGGCTTGCCTCTGTTGGAGGTGCAGCACCATCACGCCCACCTGGCCGCCGTGCTGGCCGATAACGGCTGGGACAGCGACGATCCGGTGATCGGGTTCTGCTTTGACGGCACCGGCTACGGCACCGACGGCGCCATTTGGGGCGGAGAGGTGTTCTACGGCGGCTACACCGGCTACCAGCGCTGCTTCCACCTGGAGTACGTGCCCCTGCCCGGCGGCGACCTGGCGGTGCGCAAACCCGGCCGCGCTGCGCTGGCGCACCTGCAGGCTGCCGGCCTGGAATGGGAGCCGGACCTGCCGGCGGTGGAGCACTTCTGCGCTGAAGACCGCACCGCCATCCGCTCGCAGCTCACCTACCACCTCAACGCCCCGCTGACCTCCAGCATGGGCCGGCTGTTCGACGCGGTCTCGGCGCTGCTGGGGGTGTGCGAAACCGCCACCTACGAAGGCCAGCCGGCCATCGAGCTGGAAGCACTGGCAGACCGGGCTGAGATGGGGTATTATCCAATAGCATTGCATTCCGACCGGATTGACATCACCGGCATGTGGCCGGCGCTGCTGGAAGATTGGCGCAGAGGCACGCCATTGCCCGTACTCTCAGCGCGGTTTCACAACAGCATCGCCCGGCTGGTAATGGAAGCCGCGCAGAACCTGCGCGAGCGAACCGAATGTGTCACAGTGGCGCTCAGTGGTGGCGTGTGGCAGAACCGACTGCTATTGGAACGCGCGCTGCGCCTGCTTCAAGATTCCGGCTTCACCGTCCTGCTGCACCGCCAGACGCCCGCCAATGACGGCGGCGTGGCTCTCGGCCAGGCCGTGATCGCCGCCCGCACCTTGAATCGATAGGAGTTCATGATGTGTCTTGCTGTTCCCGGAAAAATCATCGAAGTGTACCAGGCCGGCGGCCTGCGCATGTGCAAAATTGACTTTGGCGGCGTGCTGCGCGAGGCCTGCATTGAAACCCTGCCTGAAGCCAAACCGGGCGATTACACCATCATCCACGCCGGGTTTGCCCTCAACCTCCTCAGTGAAGCCGAAGCCGAGGAAACCCTGAGCCTGCTGCGCGAGATGGGCGAGCTCGTCCTGGATGAAGAGCTTGGCCCCGAGCCGGACGCCAACCCCTAGAGGCCGCCGATGAATTACCTGGACGACTTCCGCGATGGAGATCTGGTGCGCGGGGTAATGAAAGAAATCCGCCGCACCGTGACCCGCAAGTGGGTCATCATGGAAATCTGCGGCGGGCAGACGCATTCGATCATGCGCTACGGGCTGGACGAACTGCTGCCGCCCGAGGTCGAGCTGGTACATGGCCCGGGCTGCCCGGTGTGCGTCACTTCGCTCGAGTTGATCGACAAGGCGCTGGCCATTGCCTCACAGCCCAACGTGATCCTGGCCTCCTACGGCGACATGCTGCGCGTGCCCGGCTCGCAGCGCGACCTGTTCTCGGTGCGCGCTTCCGGCGGCCAGGTGAAGGTGGTTTACTCTCCGCTGGACGCGGTCAAGCTGGCGCAAGCCAATCCCGACAAGCAGGTGGTGTTCTTTGGCATCGGCTTCGAGACCACCGCGCCTAACAACGCCATGACCGTGGTGCAGGCCAAAGCCCTGGGGCTGAAGAATTACTCCATGCTGGTATCGCAGGTGCGCGTGCCGCCCGCCATGCACGCCATCCTCGGCTCGCCGAGCAACCGCGTGCAGGGCTTCCTTGCCGCCGGGCATGTGTGCGCGGTGATGGGCTACTGGGAATATCCGCCCATCGCCTGGCAGTACCGCATCCCCATCGTCGTCACCGGTTTTGAGCCGCTGGACCTGGTGCAGGGCATCCTGATGACCGTGCGCCAACTGGAAGCCGGCCGCTGCGACGTGGAAAACGCCTATTCGCGCGTGGTGACTGAGCAGGGCAACCCCGCCGCGCAGAAGATCATCAACAGCGTGTACGAAGAATGCGATCGCAACTGGCGCGGCATCGGCACCATTCCCAACAGCGGCTGGCGGCTGAACGAGGCTTACGCCGATTTTGACGCCGAAAAGCGTTTCCAGGTCGGGCATATTCAGACGCAGGAATCGCAGGTGTGCATCGCTGGGCAGATCTTGCAGGGGTTGAAGAAGCCGCACCAATGCCCGGCGTTTGGCACGCTGTGCACGCCGGAAAAACCGCTGGGCGCGACGATGGTTTCATCCGAGGGCGCCTGCGCCGCGTACTACCGCTATCACCGCAGCCGCCTGTCGCAGGACGAGCCTGTAGGAGCCGAATAACATGGAAGATACTTCCCTCCCCGCTTTTGAAGGCCCGGTCTGCCCGCTGCCGCTGGCGCACGAAGAGCAAATCGTCATCGGTCACGGCAGCGGCGGGCGCATGACGCATGACCTGATCCGCAAGGTCTTCCTGCCACGCCTCTCCAGCGGCCCGCTGAGCGCTGGTAACGACTTTGCGCGCCTGACCCTGCCCGAAGCCGCCGCGCTGCGCGGCCGGCTGTCGGTTTCGACCGATTCACACATCGTCACCCCGCTGTTCTTCCCGGGCGGCGATATTGGCCGGCTGGCGATATGCGGCACGGTCAACGATATGTCGATGTCGGGGGCGGTCCCGCTATACATCACCGCGGGGTTCATCCTGGAAGAAGGCCTGCCAGTCTCTACGTTGGAGCGCGTGGTCGAGTCGATGCGCGCCGCGGCAGAGGAAGCCGGGGTGCAGATCGTGGCCGGGGACACCAAGGTGGTGGAAAAAGGCAAAGCCGACCAGTTATTTATCAACACCGCCGGCGTGGGTTGGATCAGCGAGGAGCGCGTCATCGGCGGCGAGCAGGCCAAGCCGGGCGATGTGGTGCTGGTATCCGGTACGCTGGGCGATCACGGTATTGCCGTGCTGGCCGCGCGCGGCGAGTTGGGCTTTGAAACCGGCGTCGAATCGGACGTGGCCCCGCTCAACCACCTGATCGCCGATGTGCTGGCCGCCGCCCCCAACACCCACGTGCTGCGCGACCCCACCCGCGGCGGGCTGGCCACCACGCTGAATGAGATCGCCGCGCAAAGCCGGGTGAGCATCTGGCTGGAGGAAAAATCCATCCCGCTCAACCCATCCGTGCGCGCCGCGTGCGAAATGCTGGGCTTCGACCCGCTGTACGTGGCCAACGAGGGCAAGCTGATCGTCATCGTCCCGGAAGCGGAGGCCGAGGCCGCCCTGGCGGCCATGCGTGCCAGCCCCTACGGCCGCGCCGCGGCCCGCGTGGGCACAGTGCGCGCGGCTGACCCCGGGCGCGTGCTGGTGCGCACGCTGATTGGCGGCACGCGTATCATGGACATGCTGGCAGGCGAAATGCTGCCCAGGATTTGTTAGAACACCACGAACCCTCACCTTGAAGCTCCAGGGTGAGGGTTTTTATTTGTGTTCTACTTGACAAACGCCCCCAACCCTTTATACTTGTGCAGTACCCTACCCATAAACCAATAGCGAGGACGCATGAAAATCGATTATCAGGAAACCACCAGCGACTTACTCACCCGCATCGATATCCACAACAAGTACGGCGGCCGGGATATCGACCAGTGGATGCTCGAGCTGCTCGACCCACAGCCCGGCATCAAAATTCTGGATGTGGCCTGCGGAGCCGGCAAGCAGTGTCTTTCCTTCCATAATCGCCTGCAGGGGCAGGCGCAGATCACCGGCGGCGATGTGAACCAGGATTTACTCAAACAGGCGCGCGAGAACAACGCCAAGGTTGGCAACGCCTGGAACATCATCGAGTTGGACTTCAACCAGCGCTTCCCGTTTGAAGACAACACTTTCGACTTGGAATCGTGCTGCTTCGCCATTTACTACGCCGAGAACATCCCCTTTACCATCAGCGAAATGCACCGCGTGCTCAAACCCGGCGGCCGCCTGTTCACCACCGGCCCCATGCCGGCCAACAAGCAGTTATTCTATGACATCATCCGCGAAGCCACCGGCAAAACCATCCCGCCCATGCCCGGCAGCTCGCGCTACGGGTCCGAAATTCTCTCCGCCATGCAGGCGCAGTTCTCCAAAGTGGACGTGAATATCTTCGAGAACCCGCTCGCGTTTGACAGCGTCGAACCCTTCATCGCCTACACCCGCGCCTCGCTTTCCGAAGACCGCAAGCTGTGGAGCAGCTTCTTCCAGGGTAAGGACGACTTCGAGCACATCATGCAGGCCATCCAGGCCGCCGCTGAACGCCGCATGGCGCAGGACGGCAAGCTGGTGATGACCAAGGTCGTCGGCGGATTTGTGGCCACCAAGTAAGCTCGCATCTATGAATCACGACATGACCTTTTACGGGCGCAGCCTGCTCTTCCTGGGCGCGCACCCCGATGACATTGAGCTGGGCGCAGGCGCCCTGATCGCGCACATTCGCGGCCAGGCTGATATTCGTTGCGTAACCCTCTCGGACAACCAGAAGAACCCCGATCTGGTTAATCTGGTGGAGGAACACCAGGAGAGCATGCGCATCCTGGGCGTGCCCGGCGAGAACGTGATCCTCGGCCCGTTCCAGACGCGCCGCTTCCCCGAAGCCCGCCAGGAAATTTTGGAATACCTGATCGGTCTCAACCGCCAGTTCCGCCCGGAGATCGTTTTTGTGCACACCAAAGCCGATATCCACCAGGACCATGCCACCGTCACCGAGGAGGCGCTGCGCGCCTTTCGCGGCATTACCGTGCTGGGGTTTGATGTGATCCGCAGCAGCTACGGTTTCTTCCCCAATTTCCTGGTCGAAGTCACCCAGGCCGACGTGGAATGCAAGATCAAAGCCCTGGC
>CALDSL010000405.1 GCA_937920255.1 uncultured Anaerolineaceae bacterium
ACATATCCACCATCACCTTGCCGGTGGATTCATTGAGAAGCTGGTAAGCCCAGGTATTGCCCTGGCGCGTCAGCCGGTACATACCCTCTTCGGTCAGGAACTTGACGTTGCTGTACTTGGCGTCGCGGTAGTCGGTCACCTTGCCGCTGCGGATAGCCTGGATCACCTGCTGCATGCCCTGTTCGACCGTCCACTTGGGCTCAAAGTTCAGCGTGTTACGGATCTTGTTGAAATTGACCCAGTAATTGCGCCGGTCGGTGTCTTCGCCTTTCATCACCAGTTTGGCCTCGGGCACCAGACTCTGCACAATTTCACCAATCTCGCGGATGGTGTAATTCTGCTCGTTGCTGCCAACGTTAAAGACCTCATTACGCACCATGTTCAGCGGAGCCTGCGTGACGATTTCGACCACGCGGGCGGCGTCATCGACGTGTACAAATGGCCGCCACTGGTCGCCGCCAAACACGGTGATTTCCCCATCCACGATGGCTTTCGCGGTGAGCAGGTTGACCACCAGATCAAAACGCGTGCGGCCGGAGAGGCCATAGATGGTGCCAAAACGCAAAATCACCGGTACAAAACGCTCGTCGGCCATCTGCTGCAGCACCTTCTCGGACGCAATTTTGCTGCGCGCGTAGAGCGAAACCGGGTTCAACTCGGAGCGCTCGTCGAGAATATGGTCGCTGGCGCCGTAGACCGAGCAGGTGCTGGCAAAAACGAACCGCTTGACGCCACTACCCTTGGCCACCTCGGCGATCATGCGCGTGGCCATCACGTTGATTTCGGTGGTCAACTCTTCATCCAGCGCGCAGGCCGGGTCGCCGACGATCCCGCCCAGGTGAATGACCACATCCACGTCGCGCATGGCTTCCACCACGCGGTCCACCTGGCGGAAGTCGGCCTGGAGGATTTCAAGGCGGGGATGGTCCAGCCATTCGGCGATCGGCTCGGTGCCGTACAGGAGCAGGTCGAGCAGGCGCACGCGGTAGCCATCTTCCAGCAGCCGGGGCAGCAGCGCCGAGCCGATGTACCCCGCCCCGCCGATTACCAAAATGTGGCGCGGGGCAGCGGCATCATCCAAATTGGCCCGGTTCTGCGAGGGCTGGTTGGCGCGTTTCCACACCGTCGACCAGAAACGGGCGGCGACTGTCAGAAACATTGTCAGCACCCATGAGAGGATAAACACCCCACTGGGGAAATTGACCGCGCCTTTCATGAACCCAAAGAACATGCCCTTGGAGAGATATCCCAGCAGGCCGAAGATCAGGTAGGCAATGCTGACCGCCTGCACCACCACCAGGAATTTGTACCGCCCGCGGTAAAAACGCCCATAGGTGTAGAAGCCGCTCAGCGAGAACACCACCAGGCAGATCAACGTCAGCAACCAGAAGCTGTCGGAATAGACCGTCAGGTATTCCCAGAATTTTTCGCGGTAATTGATGCCGGCTTCCGGCGCGCCAACCGCGACGATATAGAGCAGGCGCAGCGCCAGCGAGGAGAGCATGGCCACATTAACGAACACAACATCCGCCGCCATGCGCAACAGCGCCTCCCAGGTGGCTTTTTTGCGGATCCAGTACCAGGGCGCTTTAATCGCCTGAAGGAATGCGTTGTTGGATGTCTTTGGCATGTTGTTGTATCCGTTCAATCGCCTCACAGATGCGCAGGGCCGTGTCTGTGCCCATATTCGACCACATGGGCAGGCTCAGGCTGTGGGCGGCCAGCCAATCCGTTTCCGGCAGCGGCTGGGCATCGTAATAGTGTTGGTAGGCCGTGTGGCGGTGCACCGGCGGATCGTAATACTTGCGCGTGTCGATATTCTCAGCCGCCAGGGCAAGCTCCAGCGCGTGGCGGCTCATCCCAAACTGCTGCGGCTCGATGGTGATCGAAAAATCTTTGTACGAATTGCGGTTGCCGGGCAGGACTTCCTGGAAATCAATCCCCGGCAGGCGGCCGAGCGCTTCCTGGTACAAGCCGGCGGTTTCGTTGCGGCTGGTAGCGGCTTTTTCCAGCATTTCCAGGCTGCGCAGGCCCATCAGCGCGTTGAACTCGGGCATGCGCGCGTTCATCCCGGCGAAGGCGCTGTCGTAATTGCCGTTGTTGCCGTATTCTCGCCCCACGCGCACATACTCGGCCAGGGCATCGTCATTGGTGGTCACGATGCCGCCCTCGCCGGTGATGAGCAGCTTGGTTGGGCTGAGGCTGAAACTTTGCGCGTCGCCCTGCGCGCCCACCGGCCGGCCCTGGTACAGCGCGCCGAAACCATGCGCAGCGTCAAAAATCAGTTTGAGGCCGCGCTTGCGGCACAGCGCTTCCAGCGCCTCCACTTCCGCGGGGTTGCCAAAGTTGTGCACCGCCACGATGGCCGAGGTGTTGGGAGTGATGGCGGCTTCCGCGGCTTGCGGGTCAATATTGGTGGTGCCGCGGCGCACATCCACGAACACCGGGCGCAGGCCGTTCCACACCAGCGCGCTGACGGTGGCCATGAAGGTGAAGCTGGGCACCAGTACGTCGCCGGTCAATCCCAGGCCCTTATAGGAGAGCATCAGGCCGGTGGTGCAGCTTGAGACGGCAACAGCGTGCTTGACGCCCAGGTGCTCGGCTACCGCGGTCTCAAACTGGCCCAGGAACTTGCCTTTGGTAACCATTCCGGTGCTCAAAATCTGCTCGAGCCCGCCCGCCATACGCTCAAGGTCGGGTAAAACCGGCCGGACGATGTTGACTTTTTCAGTGAAGATCGGTTTGCCGCCCAGGAACGCAGGGGTTGCATGGTTCATATCGTTTCTACCTCTAGAAAAGGATGAAACCCGCGCCACCGGTATACCATACCATCCAGGCATGCGCGCTGGAGTCTTGGTTGGGGTTCCTGGTTGGAATATCCATTGGTGCAGGCACTGCGGGTTTGAATATCTCAGTGAGTTTATACGATTCTACTACCACTGTCAACCTGTGGGTTTTAACCGCGCGTGCTACCCGGCAAAACCCACGGCACTGTCACGCGGCGGAATCCAGGCGGCGCGCTCCGCATTTTCGATCAGGGCGCGGATCTCAGCCCCGGTGAACTTGTGCACCTGCTGTAGCGCGCGGTACTCGTCCGCCAGGCGGTTGCCGAACATCTTGGGGTCGTCGGTGTTGACCGTCACCAGGATGCCGCGGTCAAAAAAGCGCCGGATGGGGTGCTCTTCCAGCGAGGCGACCGCCCCGGTGCGGACGTTGGAGATGGGGCACATTTCGACCGGCACCTGGCTTTGCGCCAGCCAGTCCAGCAGGGCTCCATCTTCCACGGCGCGCGTGCCGTGCCCAATGCGCTCGGCTTTGAGTGCGCGCAGCGCGCCCCACACGCTGGCCGGCCCAGCCACCTCGCCGGCGTGGATGGTGACGTGAAATCCCAGCCGCCGCGCTTGCTTGAAGACATCCTCAAACAGTTCGGGCGGGAATTTCTGCTCCGAGCCGCCCAGCCCCACCCCGATCACGCCATAGTCACGCACCTCGGCCACCTGTGCCAGCGTGCGCGCGCAGTACTCGGGCGGCATATCGCGCACCAGGTCGGCAATCAGGTGGCTCTGCACCTGCGGCACGCGATCCAGCCCGGCGCGCATCGCCGCGGTGATGCGTCCCACTTCCAGCCCGTGACGGGCGAAATCTGACGGCGAATAGTAGGCTTCGACGGTGAGAATGTTCTGGCTGAGCAGATCGCGCGCAACCGCTTCAGCAATGAAGGAAAAATCTTCATACTCGCGCAGGAAGTTGTTTTTCCAGATCCAGGTTTCGATGAAATGCGGAAAATCGCGAAAGACAAACCGGCGTTCCAGGGCGGCGGCATCCGGGGTATCCGGGTCGCCCCCGTATTTCTGCGCCAGTGTCCACAGCGCATCCAGCGGGATGGCCCCTTCCAGGTGCAGGTGTAGCTCGGTTTTGGGTATCCGCTCCAACCAGTCTGTTTGCATCTCCATGTGCGTGCCTCTTTTGTGTGTTGAGAATTGATGATAGGCAGGAGAGCTTCCGGGGGAAGATATCGCCCCGGAAGCTCATCGACAGCGTTGTGTAATGCTTGAGGTTACACGACCCGGCCGCCGCGCAGCCGGCTCTGATATTCTTTCAAATCATCCCACGCGCCTTCCGCGGCCAGGCGCGCCTGCTCCGGCCAGGTGGTGGGGTCGGCGATGCGCAGATTGGCATCGTGCATCATCTGCTGCAGTTGCGCAACCGGGGTCTGCGCAAGCGTGGAGAAGGTGCCGATCCCGGCGGCGCGCAGCAAACCGGCGATCTTGGGGCCGATGCCTTCAATGATCTCCAGGTCGTCAGGCTTGAGCGGGGTCAGGGTTTCCTGCGCCTCTTCCACCGGGTTTTCCTGCCCCAACACGTGCTCGATTTCCGGGCCGGTCTCGTGGCGCAGCACGGGCACGTCCACGTCATCACGCACATCACTGGCGTTGGGATCATGGTAGTCCAGATCAGGCGGGGCCACATCGGGCACAATCGCATCCGGCACGCTGACTTGTGGAACATGGGTCCCCTGCGTGATCACCGGTGCCTGTTCAATGTCGCTGCTGCCGTAGATCACTGCTCCGCTGGGAGGCGTGACAGCTTCTCCAGCGGTCGGGGGAGCTACTTCTTCCACCTCGGGCAAGCCGGTCGAGCGGCTCTCGGTCTCGATTTTTCGCGTACCGGTGCCTTCAATCGGGCCGCGTTCCTGCCGGCCCAACCACCACAGGACCAGCACGATGAGAACAACGATAATCAGAATCCACCACCAGTTTGAGCCACCGTCATCTTGCAGCAATGCGCCAGCGACCCATCCAACTGTAGAAGCAAGCATATCTTCCTCCTTCCCTGAATCCACGCAGCGAACTGTTGGCTTCCATGCTTTGCGTACTGCAGCCGCTATTGGTTATGTTCCATCCAGTATAGAACTGATTCACACTTCCGGCAAACAGAAACAGGCAGTGACTTCATTCGACGGTGTTTCAGACCGGCTTGACGGCGCGGGTGGCGAAAAAGGTGGGCATGTGCTTGCTGAGAATATCTTGCGGGTCTTTGTCCTCGTAGAAACCGGCCAGCAGGAACCCGGCCTCCAACTGCCCGCCGATCTGCTCGTCCAGGGTATGGCTCCACTCCAGCGGGTTACCTTCGCGAAAATAGACTTCCAATTCTTCTTTGGGCAGGTTGTCGATATCGGAGTATGGCAGCGAGAAACGCACTTCCATGATGCCCTGATCCAGCTTGTTGAAGTCGAAGATGTAATTGAACGGCATCGCCATCCCGGCCAGCAGCGCGCCACCCGGGCGCAGCACGCGGAATGCCTCGCGCCATACCGGGCGCACCTCGGGTACAAACGGGTTGGAAACCGGGTGAAAGATCAGATCGAAGCTATCACTGGCAAAGATGGAAAGGTCGCGCATGTCGCCTTCGATGGTGCGGATGTCCAGCCCTTCGCGCTCGGCCACCAGGCGGTCTTGGTCCAACTGGCGCGGCGAATTGTCAAACACCGTCACGCGGGCGCCGGCCGCCGCCAGAACCGGCCCCTGCTGGCCGCCGCCGGAGGCCAGACAGAGCACATCCGCCCCGCGCAGGTCGCCAAACCAGGCGCGCGGAACGGGGATGGTCGGCGTGAGCAAAATGCTCCATTCGCCCTCGCGGGCGGCCGCCACCACCGCTGGCAAAACCGGTATTGTCCATGTGTTTTTCCCGCCGTCCACCTGACGGTTCCAGGCATCACGATTGTATGCGCGTACGTCCATAGGTTCTCCAATGGTTTGATTTGTTGTGTGTCAGGCTTTGCGGCCCCATACGAGGACATAACGCCCTATGTACTCCAGCGGGCCACGCAACAGGTCGGTTTCCATGCGCGCCAGCCCGCGCGCGAACGCCTCGGGGCTGATCAGATGCAGGCTGGAAAATGCCTTGTCGCGGTAGCCCTTAATATCGCGAACCTCTCCGCGCACCTCAACCACCTCCTCGCGGTAATCGCCGAAGCCGGCCGCTTGCATCGCGGCGCGCAGCTCGCTCATGCTGGGGTAACGCGCCAGTTCGACCGGCACGATTTCAGGGAAGTAGCGCGCCATCGGCGCGCGACCGCGAATGATCTCTTCCGAATCGGTGACGGTGCATACCAGCCCGTCCGGGCGCAGCACGCGCGCGGCTTCGCGGTAACTGGCGGGGCGGTCTTTGACGTGATGGATCACATCTACCGAGTAAACCAGGTCGAAGCGGCTGTCTTTAAACGGCAGTTCCTCGGCGCGCCCATCCGAGAAAATCACTGCCGACTGCCGCTCGAGCGCCCGGCCAAGCATATCCGGCGATGGGTCAATGCCCCAGGCCTGGCAGCCGGTCAGCTCCTGCAGTGCGGTGATGTAATTGCCCGTGCCGCAGCCAACTTCCAGCGCCGTGCGGTCTGGCCCCAAGCTACCCTCTTCCAGCAAACTGCGCAGAACGCCCGGATGCACGCGCCGGTTGGCGGCATAACTGGCGGCTCCGTCCGCATCATACATGCTCATCTGTGCTCCACTCCTGTGATGAAGGTATTGACCACGATGACGATTATAGCAAAGCCTGTGCGCACATACGGCGCACAGGCTGAAAGACAAATGGACGGGAGTCTACTGCTGGGGTTTATACTCCGGCAGGTCTTTTACCGCCGGGGTAGACTGCACCAGCGGAGCCCACACCCAGCCCTCGGTGCCGGCGGTGGTGATGATGCGCGCCCACGCGCCATCCGCGCTGCGGCCGAGCAGAACAATCACCTCATCTTTGGCCACCTGGCCTACAATAGCCGATTCCATGTTGGGTTCCTGGCGGATATTGCCCAACTCCACCAGGATCGAACCGGTCAGCGAGGGCGTCGGGCTGGGTTCGGGGGTCATGGTGGGGAACAGCGTGGCGGTTGGCGTGGGGGTTTCGGTCAGCGCCGCGGCTTCCGCCACCGTCTGCGGCGCCTGGATCACCGGGTCTTCCGAATAGCGGTAGCGCGCGGCCAGCGAGGAAAGCGTCAGGCCGGAAAGCAGCAGCGCGGTGGTCAGCAGCGTCACCAGAACGCGCCAGCGCATCACCGTGCCAACGGCGAACATGGCGGTGAAGAACAGGGCCACGCCCACTCCGCCCACCAGCACCGTCCACACGGTAGGCATGGGCAAAAATACCAGCGCCGCGACGATGCTGGCAATGGCCAGTCCGGCGACCAGCAGGATATTGCCCCACTCGGTATGCCCGCAGTGGGCGCAGCTTAAACGCCAGGGCTCCATGGGACGCCCGCATTCCCGGCAGCGCTCGCCGCGGACCGGCGTAGTCCGCAGCACGGCGCGGCAGCGCGGGCAGCGATCATTGACAAATTCAGAGGGGATGCCAGTGTAATCACACTGGCTGCAGCGTATGCTCCCCAGTTTTGCTCCACAGCCTGGGCATATGAGGGCAGACTTCTCTACTTTCTCCCCACAGCGCCCACAGCGGTAATGATACATATTTGAAAAGACTCCTCCAGAGCAGTCCCCTTGAGAAGAACAAAATGGTCAGTTGCAAATAGCGTTAGCGCGGATTGAAGCTCGGGTTGCCGTGTTTCCTTCGCCGGATGATCTTCCTCAATCCGCTCCAACAACACGCAACGGTCTGGGAATCCCACCCTCTTCCACAGCACAGCGGCGGCCGGAAACACCGATCTGCATTGATTATAGCCCGATTTCGCGAATCGGAAAGTGGGTATTTTAGAAACGGTGATCAAAAACTCCCCGCGCCCTTGCGAGCGCGGGGAGGAAGAACGGAACGAGATGGTTTACTTGGTGAACTTGAACCACAGCGAGTGTTGGGTGCCGTCCGCCAGGCTGAAGGTGATCATCTGGCAGGTGCCCTTCCAGTTCTTCACGGTCTTCCACGAGTACAGGTACCAGTTATCGGTGTAATCGTAAACCAGTTTGCCATCCGCCAGGCTGGCCGCGCCCACCGGCTCGCCGGTGGTGCAGGAAATCCGCTGGACGGTGGGCTGGCTTGCCAGGATATCCATACCCTTGTCGCTGGCGAGGCTGAAGAACAACGCCTGGGTACTGCCCGCGTTTGCTAGGTTGAACTCCGGCGGGTTAGTGTACGAGTGGAAAAAACCCTGGAAGTTGTACCTCACGTAGATTGTGGCTTCATCCGTCGCGGTAAACCCGGTGGGGTCGGTGACCTGCACGCGCACGGTCAGTGTGGCCGTGGCTGCGGGGGCTACAAAGTCAACCGACTGGCCGGGGGTCTCAAAGGAACCATCATTGTCCAGGTCCCAGGCGAACTCGAGGCCTTCCAGCCCGTTAGGATCGGTGGCTGTAGCGGACAGGGTCACGGTTTCATATTCGACCACGCTGTAGGGGCCGCCGGCATCCACAGTCGGGGGAGCTTCGAGCGCCAGATCCACCAGCACCGGGTCGTGATCCGAGATACGGAACTCATCCGGAGCGTACAAAGAATTGATCTGCGTAGCCGACTTAAAGTTGGTATTGTAGTCCAGCACGCTGGGTTCGTCGGCGTTGATGTGCCATTCGGCCACGTTCGCCACCTGGCTAACCAAGGATGGGCTGGCCAGAGCATGGTCGAGGTAGCCCCACTGGCCGTCAAAGACATACGAGTAGGCATCCGGGCCGAGGAAGGCTTCAATTAGGTTGGTAAAGCCCAGGTCTTCCAGGGCGATGATCGGGTCTTCTTTGGCGTAGGAGTTGAGGTCGCCCACGATAAGCGCATCCATGTCGCCTACGCCGGTCGGGTCAGAGGCCAGCCATTCGCCCAGCAGCAAAGCGGCGTTGAGGCGTACCTGGTTGCAGTTGCCCTGGCCGTCAAAGCCATCCGGAGCGTCGCAGGCGCTGCCCTTGCTCTTCAAGTGGTTGACGCTGGCGACAAACACGCCGCCATCGACATGCTGGAAGGCCTGCGCCAGCGCGGCGCGGTTGCGCGGTTCATCGTCGCCGCCGTTGATGAAGGCTTCGCTGTTCAGCACCGCGGTCTGGCCCACCAGGCTGACCACGCCGGGCTTGTACAGGAACCCGACTTTGATCGCGTCGCCGCCCAGAGCGTATTCCTGCCCGACGTTCGTGTCGACATCCACGTAGGCGTAGGTGCCGGTAGCGGTGGCGGCGTTAAGCGCATCGGTCAGCGCGGCAAGGGCGCTATCGGGGCCGTAGCCATCGTTTTCGATTTCGATCACGCCGATCACATCCGCTTGCGTGCCGACAATGGCGGCAACGGTCTTGGCAAGCTGGCGGTCGTACTCAGGCTGATTCTCTGCGCCGCGGCAGTCCGCGCCGGTGCCGGAGGGGTAACAGTTGGTCCAACTATTGAAGAAGTTGAGCAGGTTCATACCCGCCACGCGCACGTCACCGGTTTTGGCCGGGGCGTCAACAGGTCGGGGGTTAGCGGCTTCGAAGTAGTAATAGCCATTCAGCGCGTTCACCGGGCGCACGCGGTAGGCATTGGGGCTGGAGGAATGCCCACCCCAGGTGTAATTCAGCACGCCAACGATGCCGGTGGCAGTGTCACCGCCGCGCAGCGTGTTGCTGGCCGAGAGCGGCTGGCCGTCGCGCGCGAAGAGGATCGGGTCGGGGTTCTGGAGTTGGGACGCATCGTCGATGATAATGCGGTTGAGGTTGTTCTGCTCCTGCAGCGCCAGCGCCGGAGCGCCGGGTTCAACCATGTTGGTGGGCTGCTGCAAGCGGCCGCCGGAAGACATGACCACCTGGCCAAAACGGCCAAGCTGGAAGTGCTCGGTCACGTACAGAGTCTGCGGCAAGCGCACCAGCATGCCTTCGTAGCGTTCCAGGTAGTCCGCGGTCGGGAAGGGCAGGGTTACGTCGGTAGGTACTACCGTGCCGGTACCACAGGGGATGACACCCGATGAAGATGTAGTGATTTGCGATTGGCCTTGATACTCTGATGCATCGCCGGTCACACGGACGTAATCGCCCAGGGAGACGCTATCACGACTTGCGTTGTAGACGAAGATGCCGTCCGAAGTAGCGGGATCGTTGTCACCGGCCGGGTCCTGGATGAAGAAGCCGCGTTGGGTGGGGCTGGGGCCTTCGTAGTCGCCAACTACTACGCCCTCGGTAGTCCGGGTGCCGGTCAGTGCAACCGTGGGGCCACTGCCCTGAATTTCATAGATGGGAGTGAAAGGCAGGTCGCAGGCGTTTGGCTCCGGTGTGGTAAAGCTGACCGAGTAATCATCTACCATGCTATCCGGGGGATCATCCGCGTCCACATCGGTGACATACGCGGCCAGCACCGTGAAGGTGCAGGTCTCGCCAGCCACGAAATCAGCATCCGGATCGATGGTGTAGGCGGCAGGCCCGCCGCTGACAACAGCCGTCTTCACGCCGCTGAGCGTGCAAGACAGGCTGTACCAGCCATCCGCCAGGTTCACACCTTCTGAGAATGCAACATTAATATTTGTGTCGAAGGTTACATTTACTGCCCCATTCGCCGGCGTAACCGAGCTGACGATTGGAGCACTGTCAACAATATCAATGGTATGGAAGCCGAGCCCATCGAAGGTATCGGTAGCAAACCCATCCCACTGCACGGAAGGATCAAAGGCATCGCCGCCGTTGTCGTCGCCGCCCTGGACGGACGCCTTGCGGCGCAGAGTGTTATCAGCGGTGCTGGTCAGGCCCGATCCCCATTCGGAGCCGGGATCAAAACCGATCTGGCCGATGACATCGATGACAGCCGTACCCTTGCGTAGCACCACAGCATCGTCGCCGTTGTACCATCCGGCACCGTTGGTCTGGTCAGCCTGCGCCAGGATGGCAGCAACTGAGCTACTTTGTGCAATGATGAACACGTCGCCATCAGCCACCGTGCCCGTCAAGTTGATGGTCAGGCCAGCACTGGTTGAACCGTTGAAAAACATCTGGATGTTGTAACCACTCGTGCCGAGGTTAATTGCCGCGCCTGTACCGTTATAGATTTCCAGCGCCTTGTTATTGCTGGAGCCCTCAATATACTCCGAGAAAAACAGCTCGGCGGTAGCAGCCCGCGCGCTAAGCGGCGCGGGGAGCAGGGCAAAGGCCATCGAAAAGATCGCCAGGGCCGCCACAAGACGGAAGAGGGAACGCTTGAAACTCATGCCGATCTACTCCTTGTATCTGACCAACCAGAAATGGATATGGATGGGGCCGGGAACTTCCCCCAAACAGGGCGCCAGAGAAACGAATCGGATGCAATCAGACAAAGCAGTGAACTGGGAAACAAAAACCGTGAACCCACGATCGAGTCACGGTCGGTTACGCCACTTGCTCCCCCTGGCCAAGGCGTCCAAATACAGACCAGGCTTCAACGCATCCGTATACATTCGGTACCCTTGCGCAGAAAACCTACAATTTATTATAGGTTTTTTTCGCCGGGCAATCAAGAGTATTTTATGACCTTGGCAGGGCTTTCACAAAGTCCAGCCATTTGTGAAAGCCCTGCCTTACAGGCAGCGAAAGACCCTCCCCCTGCCCCCTCCCAGCGGCAAAAAGCGCCGCCGGGAGGGGAGAATCTATCTTTGGGGGTTTACCCCCAAACCCCAAGAAAGGCAAGAGACTTTGTGAAAACCGTGATGACCTTGGCCTGCTAGGCTGCTTCGCGCAGCTCGCGCAGCTTTTCCAGGTCGAGGATGCCTTTTGCGCCCCAGCCGCGCGTGCCCTCCGGCACCTCGGGGCGGAACTCCTCGTATAGGGAATAGGCGCGGCGTTTCAACTCGTCCTCTGAAAAATGCGCGGCCAGGGCGCGCATTTCTTCGGTCACCTGCGGCAGCGCTTCGCCGAACTTGTTCTTCAGGTAGCGGCGCACCGACGCGGGATCATCCGGGCGGCCTTTGCTGATGGCGCGCACGCCGTCTTTGGTATCCACCACCGGCACAGCGCGGCCCAGCAGCCCGACGGTATACTGCTCGTCCGGCTGGCGGTCGCGGGCAGCCTTGCGGCCCTCTTCATCATCACCGCTGTCGCCATCGTAGATGCCCAGCCGCTGGCCTTTCGACTGGGCGTTGAGGCCGGAAACGGCCTTACCCAGGGTGAGCGCCGTATCCTCATCGTACCCCAGGCGTTCGGCCACCACCGCTGCCCACAGGGTCATCACCGGGGCGCGATTGATCTTCACGCTATCGACCATTTACCCTCCTTCGGATGCGTGATCTTCATCCTTCCAATCCGAATTTTCCACCCACGGGTTGGGCTCGCGTTTTTCCTCCCCGCGATGGTGAAAACCATTACTGCGCTCAATGAGCGCCATGCCCTCCTCCAGGCTGACGCGCGGCTGCCAGCCGAGCAGGCGTAGAGCCTTCTCGGCGCGCGGCGGGTCGCCGGGAAGCGCGCGCAGCAGGCTGCGCAGCCCGCCGCGGGTGAAGTGCGGGGCGCGGCCCAGCACCCGGCTGAGCGATTCCTGCAGCCAGCCGGCGCCCAGCAACAGCGGCAGCGGCTGCGAGCGCAACTGCGTGCCGGTCATGCGGGCGTAGTGTCCCATAAACGCGGAATAGGTTGTGACGCCGTCGAACACGTCCACCGTGTCGCAGGTTTGGGCGGCCACGGCGGCGGTGACGGCATCCACCAGGTTTTCGATGTAGAGATAGGGGAACGCATACGCGCCCGAGCCGGGCACGCCCAGCCGGCGGCGCTGCGCCTGGGTGATCGGCTCGACCGTCCAGCGCGGCACGCCCGGGCCGTAGACCGGGGCCAGCCGCAGGATGATCACCTGGGTGCGTCCGGCGGCTTCGGCGGCGCGCAAGGCGCGTTCGGTCTCCAGGCTCAGGTCGGTGGGCGGGTCGCCGGTGGTTTGCGGGAGGTTGTCCTCCCCGGCCAGGGCCTGGCTGCCGTACACCAGCAGCGACGAGAAGGCAATCAACCGCTCCACGCCGGCTTCGGACGCGGCGCGGTACAGCCCGGCGGCATCCTGCGGGCGCAACCCGCCCGCGGCGTTGACCACAACCTGCTGGCCTTGCAGCGCCGCGCGGGCAGCGTCAGGGCTTGCCAGGTCGCCGGTGACCAGGCGGATGCCCAGCTTTTCCAGCGTTTGCGCCGCCGGCGAGCCTGGGCTGCGCACCAGGGCGGTCAACTGCACCTCACCCAGCCGCCCAATGCCCAGGGCGGCCCAGCGGCGCAGCAGGGCTCCACCAATGGTGCCTGTCGCGCCGGTTACCAGTACATGCAAGGGGTCGCTCAAATATGCTCCTTTAACCAATAAGATCGTATTTGCCCCCGCGGTTCAGGTGGTTCTCGTGCCCCAATTATACAAGATGCGCCGGAGAATGCCACCGAGTATTCGATTTGAAGCTATAGAAGAGGAAATACTCTTGTTTAATATTCGCACAAAAGCGAACCGCGCACCGTCCCGGTGCTCCTTCGGGAAAGAAGCGAAGAGCGCGAAGAAAAACCCGAAGCGAACCTTAGATTTTTTTCGCGTTTCCTTTGCGCTCTTCGCTTCTTCGCGGTGAGTTATTTTGCGCGGTCCATACTCCTCTAGGGACGCGACAGGCTATTCGTTCGTTATTAAATGGCCTGTAACTCCTCCGGCAGAGGCGCGTGTTCGAGCCAGGCGCGCAGCGCGCGGTTGAACAGAGCCGGGTTTTGCAGCGGCCAGTTATGGCCTGCGCCGCGCACGCATACAGCGCGCGCATCCGGCAGCACCTGCGCCAGGTCTCGCGCGGATTGGCGCACCACGCCGTACTCCTTCTCACCCACCGCCACCAGAACGGGAAGCGCGGCGCGCTCTAACCCGGCGGGCAGGCGAAACTGCATGTTCTCGTTGAGGGTCATATTCACAAAGCCATCGATGGTCATGTTGCGGGTCTCTTCGCGCACCTCGGGCAAAAATTCGGCCGGGATGCCGTAGCTCTGCATGTTGGCGCGGATCCAGAAATCGCGCAGCCGGAAGGGCCAGTAGGCCGCCAGGGTGGCGCGCAGCAACGCCCGGCCGGCAGGCGATGCCATGCAGCCGCCGCCGGGAATGGCGCGCGCCAGCGTCCCGCTCAGAAAGGCGCTGGCGAAAAGCGCCGGCTCGCGCGCGAGTAACAGCGCGCCCAACTGCCCGCCCAGCGACAGACCCACCAGGTGAACCTTCTCGCCACCGGGGCGCAGAAAGTCCACCAGCGCCTGGGCGGCCCTCTCAAAATGGAACGGGCTTTCGTCCGTGCTGCGGCCGCTGCCGGGCAGGTCGGGTACGATACAGCGGTAGGTATCCTGCAGCGCCTGCACCTGGTAACGCCAGCTCCAGCCGGCCGCGCCGCCGCCGTGCAGGAAGAGAATTTTTTCGGCGGCCGGCGGGCCAAATTGTTCGATGTACATGAGCAATGCTCCTATGCGCCCGCTTCGCGGGTGAACCAGTCGTCAAGCTGGGCGCGGGTGATGAGATCGGCGCTGCTGCCGCGCAGGGCGCAGGTGTGGCGGGCGGCCATCTGGCCGCGCAGGATCGAATCTTCGAGCGAGTAACCGTCAAGGACGTAGCTGGCGAGGAAGCCCACCGCCAGCGAGTCTCCGGCGCCGTTGGTATCCACCACCGGCAGGTCCATTTCCACCGGGGGAAAATAGCGCACGCTGCCGCGCGCGCCCAGGGCGCATCCCTGGCTGCCCATGCCCGAGACCACAATCTGGTGCGGGTTGCGTCGCAGCAGAGCCTCGATCAGCGCGCCGGGACTCGCCTGGTTGGCGGCCGAGAAGAAGAGGATATCCGCCCAATGGATGAAGTCGGCGCGGTAGGGGTCGTCCAGGTGGGTCACGTCTTGCAGATCACAGGCGATCACCACACCCAGATCGCGGGCGAGCGGCAGCAGCCGGCGCGCCCAGTTGGGCAGGTTAACGTGCGCCAGCCGCGCCCCTGCCAGCACCGGGCTGCAGGCGTCGATATCGATTGTAAGTTGCATGTGGCTCTTGCCGTCGTAGAAGTTCTTGCGCCGCCCGTCGCGGTACATGATGTTGACGCTGCGGCTGGTGCCGGCCGGGTCGGTGAACAGCGCGCGAGCGTCGATACCCGCGGCGGCGAGCGCCGCGCGGATGGAACCGCCCAGCGCATCGTCACCCACGTGCCCGATGAAAGCGGTGCGCCGGCCCAGGCGCGCATAGCCGAGGCTGGCATACCCGCCAGCCTGGCCGATCGTATCCAGGTTCTCGGTGAAATTGGCCTCCCGGCTCCAGTCGACGTCATCACCGTACAGGTAGACGTTGGTATCGATGCCGATATTGCCAATTACGACCACTTCGGGGCCGCCGTGTTGATCCGCCATATTACCCTGGTTTACGCATCGTTAATGGAAATACAGCTTCCCTCAGCGCGGCACTTGATACCCTGCAACATGCGGTAATCCATGATGGCGCTGCCGGGTTTGAGCACCTCACCCATCAACGCCCCGGCGGTAGGGGATGGCGCAAAGCGCGAGTCCATGCACATGCGCGCGATCAGGCGCGTACGCCCCTCGCCCTGCGAGCGCAGGAAAAGCACCCAGCTCACGTCAATATAGGTGTCGGGCAGCGGGCTGGTATCGGGGATCTGCTGCGCGGTTTGCAGGTCGAGACGGTTCTGCAGCAGCAGAAAACGCCCTGGCTGCACGTCTTTGACCACAAAGCCGCCGTTGGGGGCCACGGGGATAAAATCGCCGGCCTGGATGTTCTGGTGCTCCGGCAGGATGCGGTCGCTGCTGACCACGCCGGTGGAGCCCATCATGCGGTCGATGAAATCGTAACTGTAGAAACCACCGCGACCGTAGCCCCATTGCGCGATCCAGGGCCAGATTTCTTCCGGGTCGGCGTGGATGGTGATGGCCTGGGTGGAGGTCCACTGCGGGTTTTGCACCAGGCCGTCGCCCGGCAATGGGAGGGCGAGTTCCTCATCGGTGGCGCCGCGGCGCATTAACCAGGGGCGAACAAAACGCACGTACGCGCCGGCCGCTCCGGCGGTGATCATCATCAAACCAACGATTTTGCGCAAGGTTTTACCAGAAGACATGTGAACCTCCTGTTTTTCGCGCAAGCGCGAATAGCACGGGATGTATGCATTCATTATACGCCCTGCCGGAAAACGCTGCGCGATTAATCCTTGCGGTTCAGGTGGAAGTGGGCTTTGAGAATCAGCACGGCGCTGGGCGAATGCACGATCTCGCTGTGCATCACTTTTTCCACCGCTTTTTCGAGCGGCATTTTCAGGCGCTCGATCTGCTCGGTGCCGTCCGGTTGGATCTCGCCGAATTCCAGGTCCTGCGCCAGGAACAGGTAGCCGCGGCTGCGCACCAGCGAGGTGTCTTCCTCCACCTGTCCCAGGTCGATCCAGTGCCGCGCGGTGATGCCCAGCTCCTCGCGCGCTTCGCGCCGGGCGGCTTCCGCCGGCAGTTCGCCTTCATCCAGCGCGCCAGCCACCACCTCGATACTGTCGCGGCCGAGGGCGTAACGGAACTGGCACACCAGGTAGACGTTGCCGTGCGCGTCCAACGGCAGCACCGAAACGCCGGGCTTGATGGTCACGGTGGCATACGCGCCCGGTTGACCGTCAGGCTGGATGACTTCATCCTCGATGAGGGAGAGGAAGGCATTTTCAAAACGGCAGTGGCTGCTCTTGATTTTCCACGGTCCAAGCTCGCGCATTCGTCCCATCCTTGTGTCTGGTTTCCCCCGTTAGATTGATGATAGCATGCGCCCGAATGATTTTGTATCGGGGAATTTCCCGCGGAGCGTATGCAAACATCCCCATTTTTGTATTGAAAATGTAGGTTGGGTTGAGCCCATCGTACCTGTATCGTAAATCGCTTCGTTGGCGAAACCCAACGCCCCTATTGATCATCGTAAAAAGCGTTGGGTTTCGCCCGCGAATGCAATATAACAATAGTGACACGATGGGCTCAACCCAATCTACATTTAATCGGTCATCAAACTCGCGACTCTTGGCTATATAATATATTCAACGATCGAACGCAACCCTTTTCTCCGCAGGAGAACCGCCATGGAAAAACAATCTGAAATGAAGCTGCGCAGAGGTTTCCGGCAGTTTAACAAATTCATGCTCTTGATGTGGGATCTGGGACTGGGGCGCTGGATCTCCGCCTGGCCGCAGGTGACCGGGCAGATCATGGTGCTGAAGCACACCGGGCGCAAGAGCGGGCAGGTACGGCGCACGCCGGTCAACTATGCCTTTGTGGACGGCGAGCTCTACTGCGTGGCCGGTTTTGGCGGGATGTCGGACTGGTATCGCAACCTGCGCGCCAATCCAAACCTTGAAGTGTGGCTGCCGGACGGCTGGTGGGAAGGCGCCGCCGAAGAAGTGGGCGACGTACCCAACCGCATGGACCTGATCCGCGCGGTGCTGATCGGCTCCGGGTTTGCCGCGGTGTTCGCCGGGCTGGACCCGTACACCGCCAGCGATGAAGAACTGCTGGGTGAGGTGAAGGATTACAAAGTGATGCGCATCCGGCGCGAAGCGCCGCGCACCGGGCTCGACGGTCCCGGGCGGCTGGCGTGGGTTTGGCCACTGGCCACCTTCCTGCTGCTGCCCCTGGCCCTGCGTCGGCGCAGGAAGTAACGCTGGCTTGATGGAGGCGGGAAACGATGGCATATACCTTTGAACGACTGTCGATTCGCGGGTTTGAGGATACACCCGTCCCCAACCTGCTGTTTCATCAGCAGGCCGAGACCGGCCACCTGGCGATGATTTTTCCGGGCTACATGTACACGGCCGGGATGCCGCTGCTGTATTACTCCGGCCTGCAACTGCTCGAGCACGGCGCGGACGTGCTGCGCGTGGAATACACCTACAGCGAACAGCCAGATTTCCCGCGTCTGAGCGACGAGGAAAAAGCCGCCCGGCTGCGCGCCGACGCGAAGGCGGCGGTGGACGCGGCGCTGGCGGTGCGACCCTACCAGCACATCACGCTGGTGGGCAAGTCGATCGGCACGCGCGCGATGGGCGAGGTGCTGGCCGACCCGCGGCTGGCGCGGGCGCGCTGCGTGTGGCTGACCCCGCTGCTCAAGAGCGATGCACTGCTGGGGCAGATCGAAGCGGCGCCACAGGTGGGGCTGTTCGCCAGCGGTGGCGCCGATTCACTCTACCACCCGGCGCGGCAGGCAGCGCTGGCCTCCCGCCCGGGCAACAGCAGCCTGGTGATCGCCAACGCGGACCACAGCCTGGAGGTGGCAGGCAACTTCTGGGCGTCGGTGGACGCGCTGCAAAGCTACCTGCGCGCGCTCGAAATTTTTGTCAAAGGCTAACCCGGCCGGTCGCTTTCCAGCAGGGCGTATATGTAATGGTCGTGAAAGACGCCGCCGTGGTAGAAGTTGCCGCGCAGGCGGCCTTCGCGCTGAAACCCGAGCGTCTCGGCCAGGCGGATCGAGCGCGTGTTCTCAACGTGGATCATGGCCTCCACGCGGTGCACCTCCATGCGCGTAAAGGCGAATGCCAGCGCGGCGCGGGCCGCCTCGCGCATGTAGCCGCTGCCCCAGTATTGGGGCGAGAGGTCGTAGCCGATCTCGACGTGGCGGTTGCGACGGTCCCAGCGGTGAAAACCGAGCGTGCCCAGCGGCAGGCCGCTGGATTTTGCCTGCATGATCCAGCGGCTGTAGCCTTTGCCATCCTGCCGCAGGTAAAAATCGAGGATTTCGGCGGCTCCTTCAGGAGAGGTAACCGGATCCGCATCCACCAGGAACTGGTCGACCTGGGGATGGCTGAAATGGGCGAAGAGGAAGTCGAGGTCGGCGGGCGCGAGACGGCGCAGCAGCAGTCGCTCGGTTTCCAGGTCGGGGAAGATGAAATCAGGCATCGGGTGCGAGAAGGAATGGGTCGCCCGCCGTCTGTTGAACGGCGGGCAAGGTGGTTCAGGCTTTCTCGATGACGACCGCGGTGCCGTAGGCCAGCACTTCGGTGACACCGTCCATCACATCGTTGGCGTCATAGCGCATGCCGATGATGGCGTTGGCGCCGATCTGGCGCGCGTGCTGCACCATCAGGTCGTAGGCTTCCTGGCGCGCGTGCTCGCACAGCTCGGTGTAGACGGTGATGTTGCCGCCCACCAGCGTCTGCAGCCCGCCGACAAAATTGCCGACCACGCTGCGCGAGCGCACGGTGACACCGCGCACCACGCCCAGGTGGCGCACGTTTTTATATCCCTGAAAATCGAAAGCGGTGGTAACCCAAAGGTTGTTGTCCATTGTTGATCCTTGTTTGGTTGGTTGTTTGCGTAGGGCGGGTCCAAACCTGCCCAGGCAACGGCGTAATAGCGATCAAGAGAAGTAGATTGGGTTGAGCGCCAGCGAAACCCAACCGTATTATGATTTTCAGAGCATTGGGTTTCGCTGGCGCTCAACCCAACCTACATTCTACATATTTCTACATGGGATGAGACGAGACCTGCCTGGCTGGAATTAAGCCGGGCATCACATCCGCAGCCAGGAAAGCGCCTCGCCGGGGATTTCGGGTTCGGCGTACACGTACAGGGCCATGCCGATGATCAGCATCAGGATGCCGACGGCATAAGCCAGGGCGCGCCAGCGCGGCTGCAGGTCAAAGATCAGGCGGCCGCGGAAGATGAAGCGCGCCAGCATGCCGGCGGTAAGCACAGCGGCGCCGCCAAAGATGAACACGTAGCTGAAAAAGTATTGCACCGTGGATCCTTTCGCGGCTAGCGCTCAGACGTCCAGGGATAATCATCCATCTCGCTGATGAAATCGGGCAGATCAAGGTGGCCCATCATCGAGCGCGCGGCGTGGGCTTCGCCGATGTGAAAGAAGTAGTGGTAGATCAGGTGCGCCAGCATGGTGCCCACGTTTTCTTTGTACGGCTGGCCTTTCCAACCCAGGTGGCTCAACACGGAGCCGGCGGTGATCGTGTCGAGATAGGCGTCGGATTTGGCGGTGATCTCCTTCCAGGCGGCAAGCATATCGGCCAGGGGCGGGGTGCTGGCGGGCTTGCCGCTGGCGACCATGTTGTGCAGCCAGCGGTAGGTGCCGTCACCCTGGGCGATCAGCAACCAGAACGAGGCCTCGTGGTTGGCCAGGTGGCCGACCATCCAACTGATGCTGTTCATGGGCATCAGCCGGCGTTCGGCGTCTTCGGCGGAAAGACCTTCGAGCACGCGCAGCAATTCGGAGCGCGCGAAACGCAGTTGGGTTACCAGAGGATGAACAGGCATGCGTTACCTCTCTGTGATCGTAGCAATTGGTAAAAGCCGGTTGTGGCCAAGAACAAACCACACAGCAATTGTACATCAGCCCGCACTATGCGGCGCCGGGCTCCTGCTCCAGTCGTTCGAGCAGGGCGGGCAGGCCGCCGATGTTTTCCAACTGGTGGTAATGCGCATCGGGCGGGGGATCAACGTGCTCGTGCGCCCAATGCACCGGGTACGGCACGTACACGGCGGTGGCGCCCAGCGCGAGCACCGGCAGCACATCCGAGCGCATCGAATCGCCGACCATGATGAACTGCCGCGGGGTAACACGGTAGCGCTCCAGCAGGGCGGCGTAGCGGCGCGGTTCTTTATCCGGCACAGTCTCAAAGTAACGAAAATATTCGTGCAGGCCGGAGCGGGTCAGCTTGGCTTCCTGGTCGAGCAAATCGCCCTTGGTGATGACCATCAAATTGTAACGGCGCGAGAGGGACTCGACTGTCTCGTGGACGTGATCCAGCAGGCGCACCTCGGCCTGCGCCATCTCGCGCGCGTAATCGACCAGTTTGGCGACGGTCTGCGCCGGCACCTGCTCGCCGGACACCTGCACCGCGGTTTCGATCATGGACAGGATAAAACTCTTACTGCCATAGCCAAAATACTTCAGATTGCGCATCTCGGTCTGGAAGAGCGCGTCTTCCAGCGTTTTCGGGTCGGCGTAATCGGCGAGCAGGGCGAGAAAGCGGTCCTGCATCTCGTGATACACAGGTTCGTTGTGCCACAGGGTATCGTCGGCGTCAAACGCGATAAGTTCGAACATAAAGGTCGCCTTTCCGGGCCGGTAGGGCCGCGGGTTTTGTGGTTCAATTTTAACATGACCCGCGGGAGGAGCCATGTACCTTGTCCAATTTTTGTTACCGGTGTACGACAATAACCAGCACCATTTTCCAACCGCCATGTATGAGGCGGTGTTTCACCAACTGGCCGAGCAGTTCGGCGGGGTGACGGCCTACCAGCGCGCCCCGGCTCGCGGAGCGTGGAAAGACGAAGGCGAGGTCAGTTACGACGACGTGATCGTGTTTGAAGTGATGGTGGAGCAGCTCGACCGGAAATGGTGGGCGAAGTACCGGCGCGAGTTGGAGCAGCAGTTCGCGCAGGAGGAAATTTTGGCGCGCGCGACCACGTATGAGAAGTTATAGGTTACAGCCGAATTTCCCAATCTGCGCGCTCGAGTGACCAGACCATCCACCCGGCGCGGCGGTTGGTGAACTGCAGCCGGTTTTTTTCCAGCACGCGCTGCGAAGCGCGGTTGCCCGGCAGGGTTTCGGCGATGACGCGCAGGCAATTTTGATCGTTGAAGGCCCAGTCGATCAGCGCGCCGACCGCTTCGGTCATGTAACCGAGCGACTGGCAGGCCGGGTCGATGCCGTAGCCCAATTCCACGCTGCCGAGCGGGCTGGGCTCGCCCTTAAAACCGGCCAGGCCGGCGCCAAACTGTTCGCATTCGATCACCACCAGCCAGAAGGTGTACCACAGATAGCGATCGCGCGGCGCGGCGGCGATGCGGCTGAGCTTGACGGCCATGGCGCGCTCCACCTCGGGGGTGACCACATCGCGCGATAGGCGCAGACCCAGACGCTCTTCGAGAGCGGCCGGGTTCCGGCGGTACAGCTCAATTTCGGTAGGTACGAGCGCGATCAGGCGCAGGCGCGGGGTGGTCAGTTGCATGGCGCATCCGCGCTACAGATCGCGGCGAAAAATCGCCTTCACCGTGCCCTTGCCAAAATAATCAGGGACGACCGAAACCAGTTGAAAGCCAAGCCGGCGGTAAAACGTCAGCAGGCCGGGCTGGTTGCCGTCGGTGTACAGCCAGAGAATATCGCGCCCGGCGGCGCGCACCTGCTGGACGGCATGTTCGATCAACGCGCGCGCCACGCCGCCGCGGCGGCAGTCCGGCAGCACGGCCACGTCGATGATCTGCGGCGGCTCGAGCTCGTCCACCGAATCGTTGTCGTCGAAGTAGACGCCCACCACGCCGACCACGCGATCTTCGCTGATGGCGGTGAAATAGCGCGTGCCGCGCGCCATTTCGACCTTAATCAGGCGGCGCGCGCCTTCGGCGTCGTCCATGCCCATTGACATGACCATGAGCGGCATGATATCTTCAAAATCGCCGTGATAAGGTTGAATTGTGAAATCCATCGTTCCCCGTATTGACTGGCTTTGGGAAGGGCGCCCTACTCTTCTGTATCCTGCTGGGCCGGGCGCATGATGGCGTACACATTGCGCAGATGCCCGCCAGGGCGCACCACCTGGCGCTCGAAATGCATGCCGATGCTTTTGGCCATGCGCTCCGAGGCATGATTCTTTGGTTCGATTAACGCAATGACGCGCTCCAGACCCGCGGCGGTGAAGGCGTAGTCCAGCAGGGCGGATGCGATCTCGCTGCCGTAACCCTTGCCCCACGCATCGTGCGCCAGGACAACGATCAGCTCAATCTCCAGCTCGCCTTCCACATCCTTGTCGGTGAGACCGCAGTGACCGATGATCCGCCCACTGCTCTTTTCGACCAGCGTCCACAGGTCGTAGACGCGCAGGTCATGCGCGGCCGCGTCCTGCTCAAAGACACTGATCATGTTGTCGTAGTCGCGCGGCCCTCCCATGAACATGGTGACACTCGGGTCGGTCCATAGGTCTGCCAGGGCTTCGGCATCATCTTCCTCGATGTCGCGCAGCACCAGCCGTTGCGTTTCTAGGTGCATCGTTGCTTAACCTCTTCCTTGTGAAAAGTAGGCTTTGGTATTCTCGTGCACGTCGGGAGCGGAAAGCAGCTCGTCGACGGTAAACCAGTGGAACTCCTCGTGCTGCTCCTCGGGAAGTTCCGGCAGCGGTGAATCCAGCCGCAGCTCGTAGGCCAGCACCACATAATGTGTGCTCAGCCCCGGCACCGCGGCAAAATTGTCTTCGTATAAATGCTCGTAGACGCCCAGAAAGCGTGCATGGGAAATATCTTCGGCGGCGCCCAATTCGGCGCGGGTGATGCGCTGGAAGGCCTCGGCCAGGCGTTCGTCTTTGCAGATGCGCCCGCCGGGCACAAACCAGCAGTTCTGCGCGGGGCGGTTGCTGCGCAGCCCGGCCAGCACCCTGCCCTGCGGGTCGCGCACGATCAAGTCAATTGAGACAAGCGGTGTCAGCCGGATCGCGTCGATCAACTGACCTGGGGATAAGAACATGAAATGGATTCCTCCTTGCGCCGTAAACCAGCCCGGTTGGGCCCGTTACGGTGTGGCTTCCTTTCGCATTTATTGTACCAATGCTTTGCCCGATTTTCACACGATTTAAGCGAGAATTTTCAACCGGATCGTTTCCAGCTTGGCTACGGCAGCACTTCGCCAAAGCGGATCAGGTTGCCATCGGCGTCATAAATGGAAAACTGCCTGCCCTGTTGGGCGCTGGTCTCCAGCGCGGCCGCGACCGCCACGCCCGAAGCGGTCAAGGTGGCATACAGTGCTTCAATCTGCTCGACGCGCAGGAAACAGCCGCTGTTTTGCACCAGGTATGGGTCGGCGATTCCCCACAGGTGGATTTCGACGGCGCCACGGCGCAGCATGGCGTACTGGTCCTGTGGGCCGTTATCCAACAGGGCGAGAAGGGTAAAGCCGAGTTTGTGCTGGTAGAACTCGACCGCCGCGCGCACGTCGAGGCTGGGAAGAATGGGAACCGCACATCGAAAACCGCCATCATGGGTCATTGGCATGCGCTCCTATCTAGGGAAGGATAAAAAACCGCGCGGCAGAGTAGCTCTGCCGCGCGTCGATTAGGTTATGACTGCTGCCCGCGTTTCAGAATGGGGCGTAAATCCGGTTCGCGGAACAGGTCCGACTTCAAGACTTTGCCGTCCTCACGGTACAACGGCTGGCCGTCGCCGTCGAGCTTGCTCATGTTGCTGCTGTGCACCTCACGGAACAGGTCTTCGGCCACATCCTGCAAGCCGTGGGCGATGTACGTCCCCAGCACCACATAGAGCAAATCGGAAAGCGCGTCGGCCACGCCGACCAGATCGCCGTTCTCGGCGGCCTGGCGGTATTCGTCCAGTTCTTCCTGGATCAGGCGGGCGCGCACCAGCCATTCGCGCTCGGGGATGGCCCCGGCGGGCTGCGCCTGCTGGAAGCAGCGGTACACGCGGTGGAATTCCTGCACCATGTCCAATTCAGCGCGCATGATTTGGCCTCCAGTTACCCGCCAGCAGCGGCACGATCATTGGCTATGCGCAGCTCCAGCCGCTCAAGCAGCGCGAACTGGCGCGGGTCTTCCGGCCCGGAGCCCACCCCGCGCACCACCTGGATGGCACTTTCGCGATCCATGCCCAGGCACATGAGCAGCGTCATCGCGCCCATGCCGGTGCGGCCGATGCCGGCGGCGCAGTGCAGCAGGATCTTCTCTCCGGCGCGCACCTGTTGGCTGAGCCGCTGGAAAAACGCCAGGTAGGCGTCTTCATCCATCGGCACGCTGTAATCTTCGATGGGAAAGACTTCCTGCTGCCATGCGGTCGCCCCACCCTCGATCAGACGGGCGTACTCGGGGGATTTTTCCCAGATTTCATGCAGCGGCGCGAGGGAAATTACGCGCTGGATGCCCAACGCGCGGATGGCCTGGCTGGCTTCAGCCAGACCCTCCCTGCGCCCAAGCATACTGTGCAGGTAGACCTGGCCGGCGGTGTCGTCTGGCAGCGGCAGTACACGGAACATAAATT
The DNA here is from genome assembly GCA_937920255.1 of uncultured Anaerolineaceae bacterium. Lineage (GTDB taxonomy): Bacteria > Chloroflexota > Anaerolineae > Anaerolineales > Anaerolineaceae > CALDSL01. The sequence goes on from CALDSL010000405.1 coordinate 24,822, forward strand.
CTCCCGGCAAACGTCGGAATGGATACAGACGCGGCTAGCCGCGGCGGCGCATGCTGCTGGCGATCTCGTTGGTGTTGTCGAGGATATCCAGCATGACGAAGATCCCCTTGGCGACCAACTGGAAGAAGACAAACAGGAAGCAGCCGACCAGCAGGATCAGGAGCGCCG
>CALDSL010000406.1 GCA_937920255.1 uncultured Anaerolineaceae bacterium
TGTGAAAGGTGAACCGGTTTATGGATATTCAGGCAGTCTTTTTTGATATGGGCGGCACGATTGAAACGTTTGGTTTCACGCGAGCGCTTCGTCTGGAAGCTACGAACGTCGTTCGACATCGGCTCAGCGAAGTGGGAATTGACTTGCCTGGTACCGATGAGCAACTGCTGGATCTGATTTCTGGTGGTTTAAGCCGCTATAAAAAATGGAGCGTCCAGAATCTTGAAGAGCTGCCGCCCTTGCGCATCTGGTCGGAATATATTTTCGCGGGCATGGATGCCGGCAAACTGCTGACCGCCGAAAGCGCCGAAGATTTAATGGTTCTGGTCGAATCGCGCTATTACGAGCGCGTCCTGCGCCCCGAAGTCCCTGCTGTTCTGGAAGCCATTCAGGGGATGGGGCTGAAAATGGGCGTGATCAGCAACATCTCCAGTTTGGGGCTGGTGCCGCTGCAGTTGGAACGCTACGGCATCGCGCGCTATTTCTCTCCGGTGGTGATGTCCAGCCAGTATGGCCGCCGCAAACCCGACCCGGCCATCTTTCACCATGCCGCCCGCCTGGCGGGTGTGCCGACCAGCGCCTGCCTGTACATCGGCGACCGGGTGATCCGGGATATTGACGGCGCGCGGCGTGCCGGTTTTGGCAAAGCCGTCTTGATCCAGCACGACTTCGAGCACGGCGAAAATGACAGCGGCCAGACGCCCGACGCGGTGATCAGCAGCATGACTGAACTGCTGGATATCTTGCGCGCGCCCGGCGCGCCGCGCCCCAATACCGGCAAGATCCGCGGCCTGATCTTTGACGCCGGGGACCTGCTGTATTACCGCACCCAGCGCAGCGAAAAATTCAAGGCGTTTCTGCGCGAGCTTGGCATGGAAATTGACCCCAACCATGAGGCCGCGAAGAAAGCCATCGAATACAAGGCGTACCGCGGCCAGATCAACCACGATGCGTACCGTGAGTCGATCCTGAATATTTACGGCATCAGCCAGCCGGAACTGGTGGCGCGCGGCAAGCAGGCGCTGATTGATGATGATGCCAACGTCACCTTCTTTGAAGGCGTGCCCGAAACTTTGTTGAGCCTGAAAGCGCAGGGTTTCCTGCTGGGCATCGTCACCGACACAGCCAATTCGATTACCGCCAAGTTGAGCTGGTTTGAGCGCGGCGGTTTTGGCCATGTGTGGGATTCGATCATCTCATCCATGGACATCGGCGTGCGCAAACCCGATCCCAGCATCTATTACGCTGCCCTGCGGCAGCTTGGGCTGGAGCCGGGGCAGGCCGCGTTTGTGGGCCACCGCACGGTCGAGCTCGACGGCGCGCGCGCGGTGGGCATACCCACCATTGCCTTCAATTACGACCCCGATGCTCGCGCGGATTGCTATATTGAACAATTCTGCGAACTACCCGGCGCGGTCGCGGCCTTATCCAAATGAACGCCAACATCGAAGCGGTTTTATTTGATATGGGCGGGACGCTGCGCTATACCATGAGCCGCACTCCGGCCGAGCAGGCGCAGCTCTACGAGCAGATGATGGCGCTGATCGGCGCGCGCCAGCCGGTGGAAGACTTTTCCAGTATGCTGGGCGAACGCGCGCGAGCGTATAAAGAATGGGCCGGCAAGACCCATGTCGAATTAAAGGAAAGCGATTTGTGGACGCGCTGGATGCTGCCCGATTACCCACCGGAGCAGATTACCCAGGCAGCCGTCCAACTCAACCAACTCTACCGCGAGTCGCTGGGGCAGCGTATCCCGTTTCCCGAGACGCGTGAGGTGATTATCGAGCTTTTCCGGCGCGGTTACCGCCTGGGGCTGGTGAGTAACACCACCAGCAGCGTCGAGGTGCCGGCCATGCTGCGCGAGTTGCGCTTGAGCGGGTTGTTTGAGACCGTGATCCTCTCGGCGGTGTCCGGCGTGCGCAAACCATCCCCGGGCCTGCTGCTGGAAGCTGCCGCGCGCATGGGCGTGGCCCCCCAAAAGTGCGCCTACATTGGCGACCGGGTTGACCGCGACCTGGCGGCGGCGCGCGAGGCCGGCTTTGCCGCGGCGGTGATCATCGACCAGGCGCAGCCCGAACGCATTGCGGTGGAAAACACCAGTTGGTCCCCCGACGCCGTGATTGTCAACTTGCGTGAACTGCTGTCGATATTCCCTGCCCGCCCGGCGCCGCAGCCCGAAACCGTGTACGATGCCGCGCTTTCGACCATGTATGCCATCGATAATTTCCCCAACCTGGCCGACTTTTTTGAATTCGCGCGGCGCGCCGGGTTTGCGCGGGTGGAGTTGAACCATAAAGTCACCACGGCCATGCTGGAAGACATTGATCTGCGTTGCTGCCCGATCAGTAGCGTCCACGAACCATGCCCGGCTGATATCAGCGAATCAGAGTTGAAGCGGCGCGGCTGGCTCATTTCGGCTGTCGATGAAGCCGCGCGTATTGAGGGCGTTAACGCCATCAAGCGCAGCATTGATCTTGCCCGCCGCGCCGAGGCGAAGGTGGTCGTCATCCACGCCGGCGAAGCCATCCCCGATACGCAAAAGCTGGAGCGCAAGCTGCGCGCGATGGTTGAGAGCCGGGAGACCAGCACCGAGCGCTACCGGGCAATTCAGGCGCAGATGATTGCCCTGCGGGCCGAGGCTGCCCCGGCGAGCTTCGCGGCGGTGAAGCGCAGCATTCAGGAACTGCTGGCTTATGCCGACGGCGCCGGTATCAGCCTGGGGCTGGAAAATCGCTATCATTTTTTGGAAATCCCCAGCCCGGATGAGCTGGAGATCCTGCTCGGGCTGGCAGGCCCCGAACGAATCGGTTTTGTATACGATATCGGTCACGCCTTTACGTTGGAGCACCTGGGTTTTTACCCAGCGCGCGCGTGGCTGGACCGCTTTGCCGGCCGGACCGTGCTTACCCACCTGCACGATCTGATCAACACAACTGACCACTATGCTCCCGGGCTTGGAACGGCAGATTTTCGAATGGCCGGCGAGCGTTTGGGCGAGGACGTTTTTCGTACTTGCGAGATACAGACATTCAACCTGCCCGAACATGTGAAAGCGGGGTTACAATATCTCGCGCTGCAAGGCTGCATCAACACACTCTAGCAATAGAAGGAAGGTAGTATGCGCGTTCTTTGGAAAAAACGACAGAACGTGTTCATCAAGCTGATCCATGATCAGGCGGCGCTCACGCTCGAAGGCCTGGAGGCGCTCACGTTGTATATGAGCGGTCAGAACCTGGAAGCGGCAAAAACGCTGGCGGTGAAAGAAAAAGAGGCCGACGAGGCGCGGCGCATCTTGATTTATGAACTCAATAAAACCTTCGTCACGCCGTTTGACCGCGAAGATATTTTCGCGCTGTCGCGCACGATCGACGATGTGATCGACTATGCCTACAGCACCATCACAGAAATGGAAGTGTTGAAGGTCAAACCCACGCCCTTTATGCA
>CALDSL010000407.1 GCA_937920255.1 uncultured Anaerolineaceae bacterium
TCAAAACCGCCGCGGTCGCACGGGGTAGTCTGCACCGGAGCCGAGGTGCTGGATGGGATAAAGATCGGCGCGGAGGTAGTGTTGGTGGGCGCCACCACAGCGGTGGACGGTTGGGGCGTGCTGGACGGCGACTGGGTGGGCATCACCTGCGTGGCCGGTTGCGTCCCGGCGATCTGCGTCTGCAGCGCCTGGACGGTCTGCGCCGCGGCGGTCTGTACCGCGCCCGGGTTGTCGGTGGGGGTGGTGACGCCGGCGTTCGGCATGTTGCATGCGCTTAAAAACAGGACAAACACGATGAGCAGGTACGACAGCTTGCTGGTGTTCCGCATCAGATTTCTCCTCCTACCGGCGCGGCGGTTTGCGGGGTTACCGGCCGGTATTATATTCAAACAAGGTTATGGAACAGCGCTGTACGGGCTGCCCTTTCCTTTAGACGCCATGCTGCGTAAATAAGTTCCCGCGATCAGGGAACCCGAGCACCAGTTCGGCGGCAACGCCACTCAGATGGTCAATATGCGACCATTCGACCAGCTCGCCGCGCAGACCGCTGCCGTTGTTTTCCAGATGCACCTGGCTGACCGAGCAGTTGCCATTGGGCTGGCCGAGCACTTTCATCATATCCGCTTCAGGGCACAGGCTGCGCATGGTGGCGGTAAACAGCCCGCCGTGAGCCACTACCACAATACGCTTGCCCTGCTTGCCGGCGGTAATCTTCTCCAGCCCGCGGCGCATGCGCCCCCACAGGCTGTGGTAGCTGTCGCCGTTGGGGAAGGTCGAGTCGTGCTTGCCGCTCAACCAGTCGATCATAATCGCGTCGTGCTGGTCCCACAACTCGCGCGACACTGGCAGGCCTTCCAGGTCGCCCACCTGGATCTCGCGGAATTCCTCCATAATCGTCACCGGCAGGCCCAGCCGGCCGGCGATGCTCTCCGCGGTCTCGCGGGCGCGCTTGAGTGGCGAGGCGTAGATCTCGTCGATGCCTTTGTCGAGCAGGTATTCGGCCGTCTGGCGCGCCTGCTCACGACCTTTCTCATTTAATGAATAGTCGATGTTACGGCTGGCAAATTCGTGGGTGATATTGGCCGGGTTCTCCCCGTGCCGTACAAGATAGATGGTGTTCATGAACTGCTTTCACTGCCGGGACGGGCGCCCGGCTTTTCCTTTCTGCGGCTGAGATAATCATGCCAGAATAAGCGCGCCGCCACCGCCCGCCAGGGGCGCCAGGCCGCGCTCATCTCGCGAAGTTCGTCATAGGTGGGGCATACTTCCAGCCCCAACACGCGCTGCACCGAGAGCGCCAGCGCGCGGTCGCCGTGCGGCCAGACGTCCGGCCGCAGCAGCACCATTAGCAGGTAGATATCCGCCGTCCAGTTTCCCACCCCCGGCACGCGCAGCAACGCTGCGCGTACGTCCTCATCCGGCAGGCTTTCCAGCGAGGCCAGATCCAGGCTGCCGTCGAGCAGCATGCGCGCCAGCGCGCGGCCGTAGCCGGCCTTCTGCCGGCTGAAGCCGATGGTTTTCAACTCCGCGTCAGAGAATTCCAAGAAGCGGCGTGGGGTCAGCGGGACGGCGGCGGCGCGCAGGCGGTCATACGCGGCGCGCGCGGAAGCCAGCGACACCTGCTGCTCGAGGATGATGTGCAGCAGCGTGCCGAACCCGGGCGGGCGTTCCCACATGGGGGGCGGGCCATAGCGCCCGGCCACCGACGCCAGGTGCGGGTGCTGGCGCGAAAGTTCCGCCACGCCGTGCAGCAGGGCAGTCTGGTCGAGGCGCGTGGGAGTGGGCTGGGCGCGGAGATCCATAATGCCCCTATTGTAGCCGAAAACGAAGACCCCAACCAGAAGACGGTTGAGGTCGGATGGACGTTCTTAAACAAGTAGAGACGCAAAATCTTGCGTCTCTACGATGGCCGTTCGAGGCATGGTGACTGTCAAGGACACCAACGATCAAACCGGTAGAATCTACGGCGCGCCAGGGGGCGGCGGGGTGTAGGCGTAGTCCCAGGGGTGCAGGTCCTGCTGCAGGTGGCAGCGTAGCGTCACCGGGTTGGGTAGTTGCCCATCCCAGCACGGCGCCGGTAGCCAACCCTTGTTGATGTTCAGCGAACCCGCCCACAGGTTCTCGCCGGAGGCATTCATGGCTTCCAAGCCGTAGATCACCTCCCACACCGGCGGATCGGTGACGTAGGTGTGGGTCAGCACGGCGTAACCCTTGTTGGGGTCGTTGGGGGCGATGATGATATCAGTCGTCAGCCAGGGATGGCCCAGGCGGTCGTTGAGGTGCAGCAGCGCGCCCTCACCCACCGGCTGGCCCAGGTTGAACACCAGCGTACAGGAAAGCGCCGGGGTGATGATCTCCAGCGCGCCGCCCTTGAGGCCCATCGGCTCGGCGCCTTCGGGCATGATCACCGGGTCGGGCGCAGCCTTGACCGTCATGGCCTTCTCGCGCGGGATGCACCAGCCGGTCACCTGCTCCTCGGGCGGCACCGGCGTAATGGTCGGCGTGGGCGGAACGGGTGTGGGCGAGGGCACCAGGGTCGCGGTCGGTTCGGGTGTATCGGTGGGGGGAACCGCGGTCGGCTCCAGCGTAGCGCTGGCGGCGGTGGTCGGGGCCTGGGTTGGCTCCGGCGCGGCGGTGGGGGAGGGCGCGGTGGTGCATGCCGGCAGGATCACCAGCAGCGCCAGAAACAAGACAAGCAACGATTTCGGGAAGAATGTACGCGGCATATCAGCTCCCAGGGGGTAAAATGCGGGCTGGCGTGGTTACGCCAGCCCAGCCAGGCTTTATTATACGACTGGAAGCCCCGCGTGCGTAGGGGCTTGCGTTCCTAGAAGCTAAACCGGAACCAATCCGTACCGAAGATGATGCTCAACGCCAACGCAATGAAGATCAGCAACAAAACGGTACCGCATCCGCAGCCAAAACAACCGCCGCGCCCGTACCCGACCTTGCCCTGCAGCCAATCAAAGAGCTTATCCAGCAAAAACAACTGCAGCAGCCCACTCAAACACCCTCGCCTGTTATCCATTGTCTTCTCCTTCTTTCAGCATCTTGATGTTCTTACCAGTAAAGACGTAATTGTTTTGTGATCGTTAAGCGGATGGAATCAATCGTCCACCGTCTGCCGCCCGGAGCGGCGCTCCTGCTTCCGCTGACCGCGCTGGCGCTTCTGTTCCAACCGCCGTGCCTGTGACGCCGCCGTAGGCCGCGTGGCGCGGCGCGGCTTGGGCGGGCGCGCCGCCTGGCGCACCAGATCCACCAGCCGCTGGATGGCGTCTGCGCGGTTCTGCTCCTGGCTGCGCTCCGAGCGCGCCTC
>CALDSL010000408.1 GCA_937920255.1 uncultured Anaerolineaceae bacterium
CGCGCGCAGCCCGGATTCGCGCTCCGGCACGCGGTAAACTTTGGTCAGTCCCTGTACAGTGATGATTTCGGCGTCCATACGCCCTCCTTCCATTATTCATCGTACAACATTGGTGCATAAATGGAGGGTTTAAGAAAAGCGTTAACACGAATAGGACGAATAAGCCGAATGTACTCGAATAAGAATTTTATATGCTCTATTCGCGCCATTCGACCCATTTGTGCACATTCGTGTTAAATGGCCGGAGTGTTTAAGGGCGAATGAGGGTGTTTACGCGCCAGAGCGCGCTTCCAGCAGATCGATCAGTTTCTGCGCGATTTGCTCCTGGCCGCGCAGGGTGGTCAGCCAGCGGTCGGCGGCGAAGTAGGCGTCTTCGTCCTCGCGCGGGGTATCGAGCGCGGCGCGCAGGTCGTCTGTCTGGCCGCTGTCGAGCCGCAACAACATGCGCAGGATGGCCATGGTGCTGTACCCGGCGCTGCGCAGCAGGCGGATGACGCGCAGCCGCGCCAGCTCGGGCGCGCCGTAGGCGCGGTAGCGGTTGGTGAGGTCGCGCGGCACTTCCAGCATGCCGTCGCGCTCCCAGCCGCGCAGCATATCCGGCGTGGCGCCCACCATGCGCGCCGCATCGCGGATCAGCAGCCCCGGGCGGTCGTCGGGCTGCGGCGGGCTGTGCGCCCAGCTTTCCAGCGCGGCGGCGGCCGCTTCGGCGTATTCCAACTCCTGGCGCACCACCTGCAGGTGATGGCGCGCTGCCTGGCGCGCGCGGTCCAGGTCGCCGCTGGCGGCCAGCAGCACCAGCTCGGCGGCCGAGCGGCGGATGGGCCGCCCCGGCCAGGGCGTATTGAGCGCGGTGCGGGCAAAGATCATCTGCTCCAGGTGCGCCTGGGTGTACAGGCGGTAGCCCGAAGGGCTGCGCTCCACCGGCGGCAGAAACCCCCACTGCTCGTACAGGCGCACGGTGTTGGGGTGGCATCCCGCCGCCCGCGCGATCTTGGTGGTGCTGAGGGCGTTGTAGGGCATGGGATGATTCTAACGTAAAAATAAAAGCATCGCGAATGGCACGAATAAATAGACCCGGTAACTGCTCAAACTGAAGGGGGTATGGGGTGTTTTGTTGTTATTTTTTGGCGCTACGCGCCAAAAAATAACAACAAAACACCCCCACAATTCTCCCTCCGCTGAGTGGTTGTGCGATAAGGTTTTAATCGTCCTGTTCGTGATGCTTTTTCCCCGGCTATGACATTTATCCATGACATATGTCACTATCTATTACAACCAGTTACTTGTTATGATTGTCACAATACGGTTGATATAACAACGAGTAACAATGAATGACACCCTTCTAACCACCCGCCAGGTACAGGAACTGCTCAGAGTTGACCGCATCACGGTTTACCGGATGTTGAATGACGGGCGGCTTAAGGGCGTCAAAATTGGGCAGCAGTGGCGCTTCCCGGCGCGCGAAGTCGAGCGCCTGCTTGGCCGCGAAGAAGTTGCCGTCCCTGCTCCCGCGCTCGTCCCCGCGGACACCTCCTTCCCCACCCACTGCGCGCAGACTATCCAGAACCTGCTGTCCGAGGTCGGGCAGATCAGCGCGCTGGTGGTGGATATGCAGGGCCGCCCGCTGACGGAGATCAGCAACCCGTGCGGGCTGTGCCGCATGCTGCTGTCCAGCCCGGGCGGCGCCGCCGCCTGCCAGCAGTCGTGGCAGACCTTCGCGCGGCAAAGCGCGGCGGGCGGGCGCTATTTCACCTGCCATGCCGGCTTGCAGTACACCGGAATGCCCATTTACGACCGCGAAGAACAGATCGGCCTGTTTCTGGCCGGTCAATTCTACTGGCAGGCGCCTGACCCAGCCGAAGAAGCCGCGCGCATAGAACGCCTGGCCAGCCTGTACCAGCTTCCCCTGGGGGCGTTGCAGGAAGCCGCGCGCGGCATCCCGGTCATTCCGGCTGAGATGCATTCCCGCGTCCAGGCCTGGCCGGGCACCGCCGCCCGCGCCATTCACAGTATCTTGAACGAGCGTACAGGTTTTCTGTCACGCCTGCAGCAGATCGCGTCGCTTACACAGATTGGATAAGGAGAGATGAGTCTATGAAGAAACTGGTGATTTTGGGCGCCGGCACCGCCGGAACGATGGTCGCCAATCGCCTGGTGCGGACGCTGAAGATGGATAAGTGGCAGATCACCATGGTCGATAAAGATCCGGTGCATTATTACCAGCCCGGATGGCTGTTTGTTCCCTTCGGCATTTACGAGAAGAAAGATTGCTTTAAGCCCAAGAGCAAGTACATCCCCAGCCAGGTCAAAATGCTCCAGGCTGATATCCAGTGCGTCGAGCCGGAAAACAACCGCGTCATCCTGGCGGACCGCACCGTGCTGGAGTACGATTACCTGATTGTTGCCACCGGCGCGGATATTTACCCTGATGAAACCCCCGGCCTGAACGAGGGCGAATGGGGCAAGTCGATCCACACCTTTTATTCGATGAACGGCGCCGTAGCACTGGCCGATAAACTGCGCAACTGGAACGGCGGCCGGCTGGTGGTAAACGTGGTCGAAAACCCGATCAAATGCCCGGTGGCCCCGCTGGAATTCCTGATGCTTGCCGACTGGTTCTTCCACAAACGCGGCATACGCGACCGCGTGGAATTGATCTACGCCACGCCGCTGCCTGGCGCGTTCACCAAGCCGATTGCCAACAAGAAGCTGTCGTATCTGCTGGAGAAGAAGAACATCATTGTCGAGCCGGAATTTATGATCGAGCGCGCCGACCCGGACGCGAAGAAGATCGTTTCGTATGACGAGCGCGAGGTGGAATACGATTTGCTGGTATCTGTGCCGCTCAACAAAGGCGCGGACTACATCGGCCGCTCGGGCCTGGGTGACGAGTTAAACTACGTTCCGGTCAACAAGCACACCCTGCTGTCCAACAAGTTCAGCAATATCTTCGTGCTGGGCGACGCGTCGAACATTCCTGCCTCCAAGGCCGGCTCGGTGGCGCATTACGCCATCGACCTGTTTGGCGAGAACTTCCTGCGCCACCTCGAGGGCAAGGAAATGCACGAGGAATTTGACGGTCATGCCAACTGCTTTGTCGAATCGGGCTTTGGCAAAGGGCTGCTGATCGACTTTAACTACACCGTCGAACCACTGCCGGGGCGCTTCCCGGTGCCGGGTATCGGCCCGATGAAACTGCTGGAAGAATCGCGCCTGAACCATCTGGGAAAGCTCGGCTTCCGCTGGATGTACTGGAATATTCTCATGCGCGGACAGAGCATGCCGCTTCCCGCCACCATGAGCATGGCCGGGAAGTGGAAGGAATAACCCTGGCCAATTGTTTGACAAACCCATTTGAATCAACCCGCTTTTCAATTTTTGGAGGATAAACCAATGGCAACACGTACGATTGCAGGCAAGACCGTTCAGGTCAACGACGAAGGCTTTATGACCAACCCGGCCGAATGGACCAAGGAAATCGCGGATGAACTGGCCAAAGAAGAAGGCATTGACTGCCTGACCGACGCGCACTGGAAGGTGATCGAATTCAGCCGCGTCAGCGCCAAAGATTCGGGCAAGGCGCCCACCCTGCGCACCATTACCACCGGCGCGGGCGTGAGCACCAAAGAACTGTTCCAACTGTTCCCCAAAGGCCCGGCCAAAAAAGTGGCGCGCATCGCCGGCCTGGGCAAACCCGAAGGCTGTGTCTAAACCATCAGGCTAAAATCAGGAGAAACCATCATGGCTGAAAACCGCAAGATCGCATTTATCTGCTCGAAGGGCAACTTGGACATGGCCTATCCCGCGCTGATCATGGGCTGGGCCGCGCTGGGCAATGGCATTGATGTCACCATCTTCTTCACCTTCTGGGGACTGGATATGATCAACAAGCACCGCGTCGATCACCTCGAGATCGCCCCGGTGGCCAACACCAGCATGAAGATGAGCATGATGGGCGTGCCCGGCAACCTGGGCATCCCCAACCTGATGGGCGTGCTGCCTGGCATGACTGCCCTCTCGACAAAGCTGATGAACGATAAGATGAAGGTGCTGGGCGTGCCATGCGTGCGCGAGTACATCGAGATGCTCAACGACGCCGGCGCAGAAATGTACGCCTGCAAGATGACGGTGGACATGATGGACCTGAAGGAAGACGATTTCCTGCCCGGTATCAAAGGCATCGTCACCGCCGCCGATTTTATGGACATGACCGAAGGCGCGCAGATCGTCTTTATCTAATCAAAGGCGGGTCGCGCCCTGCGATCCACGTAAAACGATAAGAAAGTACCCTGAGCCCCGTCGAAGGGTACGGCACAGCCAGGAATGCGGTTTTTAATTAAAGTAGGGACGCAAAATCTTGCGTCCCTACTTTATTTGATAACTCGATTTGCTAGAAGTGCCGTACCCTTCGACGGGGCTCAGGGTACTT
>CALDSL010000409.1 GCA_937920255.1 uncultured Anaerolineaceae bacterium
GGGTGCAGGGGGTTGGGGTAGTAGGCCAGCGAGGAAATCGTCAGGCCGTACCCGTCCAGCATCTTGCGAATTTCTTTGGCTTTGGTCTTATCCAGCTCGGTCACGTCGATGTGCGTGACCCCGGCGTAACGGCGCGTGGCCTTGCCCAGCGGCCAGCAGGCGATCTCGATTGCCTGAAACCCGCTCTCGGCGCCCCATTTGGCGGCCTCTTCCAGGCTCAAATCCGGCAGAGCCGCGGTAAGAAATCCCAGTTTCATGATTGCCTCTCTTTATCTGATGACTCGTTTTCCACGCCATGCCGTACACTTCGACAGGCTCAGTGTACTTGTTAGCCTCATTGAAAAATCTATGCAATGTTTCGACTTAACGATCCGAAACACTGACCCAAACCTGTTCGCGCGCGCTGCGCTCGATTGCTTCGCACAATTGCATCTCGTAGTGCCCGTCGGCAAAGGTGGGGAAGTCCGGCTGCTTCGTAAAATCGCCGGCCAGCAGGTAGTCGTACACTTTCCTGGAAAACTGCTTGAACGTGTCAGGGAAACCTTCGGCGTGCCCGCCGGGGTAACCAGCCACGGCGCGCGCCTCCTCTGAGAGCAGCGAGGGGTCTTTCATCACCACCTGGTTGGGGCCGGCGCGGTGGCCCACCCACAGCTCGTTGGGCCGCTCGCCGTCCCAGGCCACGGACGACTTCGAACCGCTGATCTCAAAGAACAGCCGGTTCTTGCGCCCCGAGCACACCTGGGCCACGGTCACCACGCCGCGCACGCCGTTTTCGTAATGCAGCATGATGGTGGCGTAATCTTCGGTGGTGATGGGCGCGTCCTCGTAGTCGGAGGCCTGCAGCAGCTTGCCGGTGAAGGTTTCCAGCGCCTTGAGCGGTTTTTTGCGCGTCTTGTGGAAGATCTCAAAGTCGGCGAAAACCTCTTTCACGCGCAGCCCGGTGACGAAGGTCATCAGGTCCAGCCAGTGCGAGCCGATATCGCCCACCGCGCGCAGGCTGCCGCCCTGATCGGGCTCCAGCCGCCAGTTCCAGTCGGTTTCCAGCAGCAACCAGTCCTGCAAGTACGATCCCTGCAGGATGAACAGCTTGCCCAGCTCGCCGCTTTGCACCAGGCTGCGGGCGTGCTGCACCATGGGGTACATGCGGATGTTAAAATTGACCGCGTTGACCAGCCCCTTCTCGGCCGCCAGCCGCACAAGTTCGCCGGATTCGGCGGCGTTCATGGCCAGCGGCTTCTCGCACACCACGTGCTTGCCGGCCAGCAGCGCCGCTTTGGCGTAGGGGTAGTGCAGCACGTTAGGCGTGGCCAGGTGGATGATGTCGATGTCTTCGTCGGCCAGCATGGCTTCAAACGCGCCGTACGCGCGCGGGATGCCCAACTGCGCCGCTTTTTCCACCGCCTGGGCGTCGCCGTTTTCCGCCAGCCCCAGCACTTTGTAACCGTTGCGGCGCAGCCCTTCGATATGCGCCGGGCCGATAAAGCCGGTGCCGGCCACGCCGATGCCAATCGTTTCCTTGCTGAGTGATTTCTTCATGCTCTGTCCCTCTCAGTAAGCGCCCGGGTGCGGGTCAGCCGGCCCTTCGACGGACTGGCCCTTCTGCAAGGCTTCGAAATCATCCAGAATTTTGGCCGTGGCGGTCGCGCCGCAGCGCGTGGCCCCGGTGTCGATCACGTCCAGCAGGGCGGGGAGGCTGCGCACCCCGCCGGCGGCCTTCACCTGCACATGCGGGCTGACGGTGCGACGCATCAGCAGCAGATCGTCCAGTGTGGCCCCGCCCGGCGCAAACCCGGTGGAGGTTTTCACCCAATCCGCGCCGGCCTGCTCGGCCAACTGGCAGCCCAGCACTTTTTCCTCGTCGGTCAGGTAGGCGTTCTCGAGGATCACCTTGACCTTCGCGCCGCGCGCGTGGGCCACATCAACCACCGCGCGGATGTCTTCGCGTACATAGGCGCCGTCGCCGCCGCGCAGCCGGCCGATGTTGAGCACCATGTCCAGTTCCACCGCGCCGTCATCCAGGGCGGTGTTGGCCTCAGCCACTTTGGTGGAGGTGACGCTGCTGCCGTGCGGGAAACCGATCACGGTGGTCACCAGTACATCTGAATCGCGCAATTGCCCGGCCGCCAGGCGAACGTCGCACGGTTTGACGCACACCGAAGCCACATGGTAGCGCGCCGCCAGTTCGCAGCCCGCCACCACATCCGCCGCGGTCAGTTCCGGTCGCAGCAGCGAGTGGTCAATCACTTTGGCAAGCTGCTGGTAGGTAATGGTTTTGCTGCTTAACACAGTCATACAACTCCTTTGTTATTTGGGAAAAGACCCCCTTCAGTCCCCCCATTTTCAAAAAACAAAAATGGGGGGAGGAATAGGCCTATACCCATTTTCGCAAACCGAAAATGGGGGGAAGACACATTAGGCCCGCTTCCACAGGTCGATGGGTTTGCTCACCTTGGGCGGCTGGTAGGGGAATTCGATCTTGCGCCCTTCGCCGGCCGACTGGTACGCCGCGTAGATGATCTTGAGCACTTCGCGGCCGTCCTCGCCGGTTTCCCAGGGCGTCTCGCGGCCCAGCGCGCAGTTGACAAAGTGCTGCATTTCCTGCGGGAAGCCGTAGTTCCACACTTCATCGAACATGGTAAAGGTGTAGCCGCGGGTGGTGCCGGCTTTTTCCACGGCGTAGCCGTAACCCTCTTCAGAATAGGTCAGCAGCGAGCTGCCGCGCAGCAGGTCGGCGCGGGTGTGGCCTTTATCGCCGTAGATCTCGGCGCGGTCGTCCACGCCGCCGCCCTTGGCCCACGAATCTTCGATCATGGCCACTTTACCGCCTTCGTACTCGATGATGGTGAAGGCGTGATCCTCGCCCTGGGTGCGCTCTTTATGCACAAACGTGTCCATGAAGGCCGTCACGCTCTTGACCGTGGGCTTTCCCAGCACCCAGCGCGTGTATTCGATCGAGTGGCAGCCCATGTCCAGCAGCACGCCGCCGCCCGAGCGGTTGACGTCCCAGAACCAGGGCATGTGCGGCCCGGAATGCTCTTCCGACTGCTTGACCAGGAACGGGATGCCCACCGCGCCTTCGTCCACCAGGGTCTTGGCGCGCACGTATTTGGGCGCGAACAGCAGTTCTTCGGCATACAGCAGCAGCACGCCCGCCTTGCGGCAGGCATCGATCATTTCGTCGGCTTCTTCCAGCGTGACGCACAGCGGCTTTTCGCAGATCACGTGCTTGCCGGCTTTGGCCGCGTCGAGCGTCACCTGGGCGTGCAGGTCATTGGGAATGCCAATGCTGATCATATCCAGGTCGGGCATTTTCAGCATTTCGCGGTAATCGCTGAACGCGTGCGGGATGCCGCGCTCTTTGGCAAATTTATCCGCCGAATTGGGGGATGCCACCGCGACAATTTCAGCGTCTTTGACAAAATTCTGGAATGCGAAAGTATGGATGTCGCCCACAAAACCGGCGCCAACCATGCCGACTTTCAAGGTTTTGCTCATAACGTGCCTCCTAAAGTATTATTGCCGGAAGCCGCGCTGGCGGCCATAAATCGAGATTAACAGCAGCAGGGTACCGCCCAGCACCATGCGCCGCACGGCTTCGGTCATCTGCATTGTGGTCAGCAGGCTGGTGATCAGCGTCAGTACGATGGCGCCGGCCATCGTGCCCCAGTAACTGCCCTTGCCACCCGAAAGAAGCGTGCCGCCCACCGCCACCGCCGCGATGGACGGGAACAGGAACGAATTGCCCAGCGCCAGGAACACCACGCCGGTGTTGCCCACCACCAGGAAGCCGCCAAACCCGGCCAGCGCCCCGGCCAGCGCGTAGGTGGCCAGGTTCATCCAGGTGACGTTGACGCCCGAGAGGTGCGCGGTGATGCGGTTGGTGCCGATGGCGAACAGGTTGCGCCCAAAGGCGGTGCGCTCCAGCAGCAGCCACATCAGCACGCCAAAGATCAGCCAGATGATGATCGCTCCGGGAACGCCGCCAAACCACGGGCGGGCGATAACCCGCGTCATGATCGGCGCGACCTTGCCCTGCACGTTGCCGTGATTGATCACGTAGATCACGCCCTGCACCACCCCAGACATGCCCAGGGTCATCACAAACGGCGAGATTTTCAGAAAAGTGATCCCAATGCCGTTGAGGAAACCGATAAAGCCGCCGACGACGATGGAAATCAGCAGCGCCGGCAGCACCATATCGTTTTCACCTTTAACAGTCACATAGGTGAGGATGGCGGTGAGGGTCACCACCGTTCCGGCCGAAAGGTCAATGCCTTCGTAGCCGCTGATGATCACCAGGGTTTGCCCGGCGGCGATCACGCCCAAAAACACGGCCAGGCGCACAATATTGACCGCCTGCGCCCGGGCCACGTCCAGATCACTGCCAAAGCCGTTGGGAAGCAGCCCGGAAAGCAGGAACAGCACTACCGCCAGGATCAACGCCGCGACCGGGGGAGAGATCGTAAACCGTTTCATTCTTTCCTCCGGAACAGGTTGAGGAACCCGGGGGTCGCCAGAGCGATGATGATAATCAGCGCTTTCACCAGCGTTTCCCACCAGGTGTCAATATCGGCAAAGGATACGATATTTTGCAAAATGCCGACCACCAGCGCGCCCATCACCGGGCCAGCCACGCCGCCCACCCCGCCGCTCATGGCGGTTCCGCCGATCACCACCGCGGTGATGGCGTTGAGCGTCATCGGGCTGCCAATTTCGGCGTTGCCCGAGCCGCTCAGCATGGTGATGGCGATGCCCGAGAAGGCCGCCAGCAGGCCGGAGATGACGTAGGTGCTGAACTGCACCATCTGCACCGGCACCGCCGATTCATACGCGGCCTGAGCCCGCCCGCCAAAGGCGAACAGGTAGCGGCCATAGCGCGTGTTGCGGGTGTACACCCACACCAGGATCACCACGGCGATCACAAAAAAGGCCAGCGGGATGCCCAGCGGCTGGGTGGTGCGGTACCAGTTGGAAACCACCTGCGGGATGCCGCCGCCCGGGTTGGGCAGGATAAACAGCGCCAGGCCAAAGAAGATGAAACTGGTGGCGTAGGTGGTGATGATGGGCTGCAGGCGCAGGTAGGCGATGAAAAAACCGTTGAGCGCGCCGGCGGCCATGCCGATGAGCAGCGAAATCCCCATCCACAGCCACATATCTTCGGTCGAGCCTTGCAGCCCCACCTGGGTGGCCAGCACGGTGTTGATGATGGAAACGATCCCACCCGAGGAGATATCGATCCCGCCGCCCAGAATGACAATCGCCTGTCCGGCCGAAAGCAGGATGATGGGCAGGAATACGCGCATGTTATTGTTGATCGTATTGCCGCTCAGCAGGTCGGGCTGGAGCGCCAGGTTAACCAGCACGGAGATCACCAGCAGCACGCCGGCAAACAGCGCCGGGTACCGCGACATCAATGTATTGAAGCTCACCAGCTTCATCGCTCACCTCCGCTGGTTACGCCCAGGCTCGCGGCGATCAGGTTTTCTTTGGTAAGCGTCGCGCCGGCCAGCTCGCTCACAATTTCGCCGTCGTGCATCACCAGCACGCGGTCGCACAGGCCGGTAAGCTCTTCATCATCGCTGCTGTGGAACAGGATGGTCTTGCCCTGCCGGGCCAGTTCGGTCAGCAAGGCGTAAAACTCGGCCTTGGTGCCCACGTCCACGCCTTTGGTGGGGTCGTCCAGCAGCAGCAGCGCCGGGGAGCGCATCAGCCACTTGCCGATGACCACTTTTTGGGCGTTGCCGCCCGAAAGACTGCTGACGGGGGTATCCAGGCCTGAATACACCAGGTTGAGGCTTTCCGCGGTCCTGGCGGCATCAGCGCGCGCCTGGCGCATGCGCAGCGGCGCGCCGTACTTGCGCCACGACGGCAGCAAGAAGTTATCTAAAATCGAGCGGATATACAGCAACCCTTCGCGCGCGCGGTCGCCGGGCACCAGCGCAAAGCCGTGCCGCATGGCCTGGCGCGGATGGGCAAAATGCACCGGCTTGCCCTGAAAACGCACTTCGCCTTGATAACGAATATCGCCAAACAGCGAGAGCAGGATGTCGCGCTGGCCCTGGCCCTGCAAACCGCCCAGGCCCACCAGCTCGCCCTCGCGCACGTCAAAGTTCACGCCGTGCACCACGCTGGTGCGCAGATCGCGCACTTCCAGCGCCACCGGGCTTTCACTGGCTTTACGCTCGGTACTGCGCTTGAAGCCCTCGGCGGTCTGTTTTTCGATCATCAACCGCACCAGCTCCTGGCCGGTGAT
>CALDSL010000410.1 GCA_937920255.1 uncultured Anaerolineaceae bacterium
CGATCATCTTCAACGGCACCACCGGCGGCATGCCCGACTGGGGCAAGCAGGGCTTTTTCACCCAGGAACAGACCAACACCATGGCTGAATTCCTGCAGATCGAACCGCCCACCCCGCCCGAGCTTTCGATGGCGCAGATGCAGGAATCCTGGAAGGTGCTCGTCCCGCCCGCTGATCGCCCCACCGAGCCGGAGACCACCCGGGACTGGCAGAACTACTTCATTGTCACCCTGCGTGACGCCGGCCAGGTTGCGGTGATCGACGGCGACACGCACGAGGTTGTCAACCTGGTCGACAGTGGCTACGCCGTGCACATCACCCGCATGTCGGCCACCGGGCGTTATGCCTACGTCATCGGCCGCGACGGCAAGCTGGCCCTGATCGATCTGTGGATGGAAAAACCTGACAAGGTTGCCGAGGTGCAGGTGTGCTACGATGCCCGCTCGGTCGAGGTCAGCAAATACGAAGGCGAACTGGGTGATTACACCGACAAGTACGCTGTGGTCGGCTGCTACTGGCCGCCGCATTTCACCATCCTTGAAGGCGATACGCTCGAGCCGTTCAAGGTGGTGTCCACCCGCAGCTACACCTACGACACCGAAGAATATCACCCCGAGCCGCGCGTGGCTGCCATCCTCGCTTCGCACTTCAAGCCGGAGTGGATCGTCAACATTAAGGAAACCGGCCAGGTATGGCTGGTGGATTACACCGACCCGATCAACCCGACGATTAAGATGATCGAGTCCGAGCGCTTCCTGCACGACGGCGGCCTCGACTCCAGCAAGCGTTACTTCATGGTCGCCGCCAACCAGTCCAACAAGATCGCGGTGGTCGATCTGCAGGAAGGCAATCTGGAAGCCCTGGTGGATACACCCGCCATCCCGCACCCCGGCCGCGGCGCCAACTGGATTGACCCCGAGTTTGGCCCGGTATGGAGCACCTCGCACCTGGGCGACCCGGCCGTCACATCCATCGCCACCGACCCCGAAGGGCACGCTGAGAACGCCTGGAAAGCCGTGCGCGAAACGCCCCTACCCGGCGCGGGCAGCCTGTTCATCAAGACCCATCCCAACAGCCAGTGGATCTGGGTTGATATGACCCTTAACCCCGACCCGGCCCTGGCGCGCACAGTGTGCGTCATCGCTAAATCCGACCCGACTAAAGTGCACAAGTGCTGGGAGGCCGCCGGCTACGGCCGCGCCGTGCACTTCGAGTATAACAAGCAGGGCACCGAAGTATGGGTCAGCATCTGGGGCGACGCCAGCAAGCCCGGCGAGGTGGGCGAGATCGTCATCTACGATGACGCCACGCTCGAAGAACTGACCCGCATCCCGGATCTGGTGACCCCCACCGGCAAGTTCAACGTCTTCAATACCGTCGGGGATATCTATTAAAACCACCCCCCTCCGTCTCCCCCCAAATCGCTGAAAACCGCGATTTTGGGGGAGAGAAAAAAGTCTCCCTCCATTTTCGGTTTTTGAAAATGGGGGGAGGTTGAAGGGGGGGTTGATCTACCCCGCAAAACATCATAAATCTGCAATCCTTCTGCGGGCGGGCACGGAGAAGATCCCCTTTTCACCCCCTGAATCCGTGCCCGCCCGCCACTTTCTCCGCTCACCCCCATGATCGGCGGATGCAAACCTTATTTCACCGGAGCAATGGCGTAGCTGTAACCAAAAATATTCTCCGGGTCGTACTTCGCTTTCAGCGCCTGCAAGCGCTGGAACGCTTCTGCTGAGTATCCGTCGCGGGTGCGCTCGCGCGCTTCCATCCCGCCCACGAAGTTCATATATACCCCACCGGTAAGATCCACCGCCAGTTCCTGGCGCATCTGGCTCACCACGGCGTCGATGCGCGCGCCGGCTTCCGGGCTGGCCGCCATGCCCACGCAGAACAGCACCAATTCTGAATCGCGCAGGCTGAAGGCGCTTTCACCGGCCGGCACGCGCCCGATGGCGCCGCCCGCGTGGCGCACTTCCACCACCGTCAGCGCCGGAGGGCCGTCTTGCGGGCGCGAGGCGCGGATCAGCGCGTCGATCGCGCTGTCGCTCAGCGAGCGCAGCCACGCGCCGGTAGCTTTGGATGGCGCTGGGTTGACCGGGTCACTGCTGATCTTCGCCACCTGGGTGAAGGGCATGGCTTTGAAGTCATCGATCACCGGAGTCTTCCAATCGCGCCAGAATTTCAACTGCGCCTCGCCCTCTTCCACCAGGCCGGCATAGCACCCGCGCACGAGCACAAACGACTTGCCGCGCAATGGTTCCGGCACCTGCGGGAAGGGTGGGAAATTCATCAGCACCACCGAGGTCGTCAGCGCGTCCGGCGCGGCGCGGATCCATTCGCGGTAGCGCTGCATCACTTCGCGCGCCATTTCGCCCGGGTAAAACAGATTGCCTCCGTAGACGGTGTCCACCGGATGGAGCTGGATCACCATGCTGGTGACAATCCCAAAACCCCCGCCGCCTCCACGCAGGCCCCAGAAAAGATCCGCATTCTCGGTTGCGCTTGCCGTCAGAACCTGGCCATCCACGCTCACCAGTTCAAACGAAAGCACGCTGTCGCAGGCCAGGCCGTGCTTGCGCCCCAGCCAGCCCAACCCGCCGCCCAGCGTGTACCCCACCACGCCCACCCCCGGCGACGAGCCCAGCAGCGGGGCCAACCCGAATTTCTGCGTTTCGGCCAGCACTTCGCCCCACTTCAACCCCGCCCCCAGGTGGGCTGTGCCCGAGCTGGCGTCTACCAGAATATCGCGCAATTGCGAGGTGATGATCATCACTGCGTTGTCCGCTGGCAGAATGACCCCATGCCCTGTGGATTGGATCGCCACGCCCAACCCCTGGCCGCGCGCGAACTGTACCCCCTCGGCCACGTCTTGCGCGTTTGCGGCGATGAGAATCAGCGCGGGGCGCTGGTCGACCAGGCGGTTGAACGCCTGACGGGCTTCATCATACAGCGCGCTCTCGGGGGTGATCACCTGCCCGCGCACACGCGATTGCAGCGCGGTTGCATGCTCTTCTTGAATGCGAACCACCGCGGTGGTTGTGGTTGTCAGGTTCATGTCGTACTCCTTGAATACCAGTATCGATTTCCAGTAAGGGTATCGCTCCACCGGTTGCTCTCGCCGGGTTCCATGTTCGATACCAGTGTACCCGCGGCGCATCCCAAAAACGTTACGGCGCCGTTACCGGCAAGATTGGTGTATGATCAATCTCAGGTGAGCTACGCCAACCCCGTGTAGGGTGCTCTGCGAGCAGGCGCACCTTACACGGGGCACGAAAATACACATAACCAAGGCAATCTTATGCCCAATACCTTCCTCCGCCTCGTGCTGATCCTCATCCTGCTCCCCCTCTCCGCCTGCGCGCGCCAGCCGCAGGAAACCACGCTCACCGTCATGGCCGCCGCGTCGCTGTCGGATGCCTTCACCGAAATCGGGGTGCTGTTCGAGCAGGATCACCCCGGCGCGCGCGTGGCGTTCAACTTTGCCGGGTCGCAGCAACTGGCACAGCAACTCTCCCAGGGCGCGGCCGCCGACGTGTTTGCCAGCGCCAACCAGAAGCAAATGGACGCCGCCGTGCAGGCCGGGCGCATCCAGCCCGGCGCGGTGCAGGTCTTCGCCAGCAACCGCCTGGTGATGATCTACGCCACGCATAACCCAGCCGGCGTCAGCGCGCTGGAAGACCTGGCGCGCCCAGGCGTTAAACTGGTGCTGGCCGCCGGCGAAGTCCCCGCCGGGCAGTACACCCTCGAATTTCTGGAGAAAGCCGAGGCAGCCGGCACTTTTGGCGCCGGGTATCAAGCCGCCGTACTGGCCAACGTAGTCTCCTACGAGGACAACATCCGCGCCGTGCTGACCAAGGTTGCGCTGGGCGAGGCTGACGCTGGCATTGTTTACGCCAGCGACATCACCGGCGCCGAAGCCGCGCAGGTGGGGCAGATCGATATTCCCGATGCGCTCAACGTGATCGCCGTTTACCCCATCGCCCCGCTGGCCGATTCCGCGCAGCCGGATCTGGCCGCGCAGTTTGTCGCGTTGCTGCTCGCCCCCGAAGGCCAGGAAGTGCTGGCAAAGCACGGCTTTCTGCCACCCACCCCGTAACCGTTCGCGCGGTCTGAGGGGAAAATCCGCCCGCGGGCCGATCCGCCCGCCGGCTGCCCTTGTTATGATGAGGCGGTACAAAACCACAACCATAACGAGGGAAAGATGCAAACACAACCAATGATCCAGGTCAGCGGGCTGCAGCGCAGCCTGACCACCGGCGGCCGCGAGCTGTGCGTGCTGCGCGACCTGTCGTTCGATGTCGAGCGCGGCGAGTGGGTCGCGCTCACCGGCCCATCCGGCTCGGGAAAATCCACCCTGCTCGGTCTGCTGGCCGGCATCGACCGCCCCACCCGCGGCTCGGTGACGCTGGAAGGCGTCCAAATTAGCAGCCTGTCCGAGGCGCGGCTGGCGCGCCTGCGCAACGAGAAAATCGGTATCGTCTTCCAATCCTTCTATCTCATCGCCAGCATGACCGCGCTGGAAAACGTGGCCGCGCCGCTTTACATCAGCAGCCAGCGGCGGCAGGCGCAGCGCGTGGCCATGAATCTGCTGGAGCAGATGGGCCTGGGCGATCGCGCTCACCACCTGCCGCACCAGCTTTCGGGCGGCGAGCAGCAGCGCGTGGCCATCGCCCGCGCGCTGGCCAATGGGCCGCGCGTGCTGCTGGCCGACGAGCCCACCGGCAACCTCGACAGCGCCACCAGCGCCCAGGTGTTAGCCCTCATCCGCGATCTGCGCCGCAGCTACGACCTGACGGTTGTGATGGTGACCCACGACGCCGGCGTCGCCGCCTGCGCTGACCGCCAGCTTCACATCAAAGATGGCCAGTTGCAGGGTGTGGGGGTGCCGCAATGACACGCCTGCGCTTTTTCTTCCACACCGCAGCCGGCAATCTGCGCCGCGGCGGCCAGCGCGTGATCGTAGCGCTGCTGTGCGTCATGTTTGGCGTCATGTCGCTGACCGCCATGACCATGCTTTCCAGCGCTCTCGAGCGTATGCTCGTCACCGCCCCGGAAGACATGGTCGGCGCGGATATCAGCATGGACCGCGTGGCCGAAGACGCCATCCTGCCCGAACACATCCAGCTCCTGGATGATCTGCTCGCCTCCGGGGAACTGGATCGCTACACCCTGCTGGGCTATACCTCCTCGCTCGCCTTCCGCCTGCCCGGCTCGGGCGAGCTGCACTTCCCCGGCGCGGGGATCGGCATCGACCCGGCCGTCTATCCACCCATCGGCGAGCTGACCGTGGAAAGCCCTGGCGGCGCCGGGCTGCCTACCCTGCTGGCCGAAACCGGCGACGTGCTCATCAGCCGCGATCTGGCGATGGAACACAACCTGCAGCCCGGCGACACGCTCATTCTGTCCGACCTGGCCGCCGGGGCGGCGCTGGAGGCTACTGTCCGCGGCATCGTCACTGACACGCCCAACCACACCGGCAGCAAGCTGTACTACAACCTGTCCACCGCTGAGGCGCTGGCGGCCAGCCCGCACTACCTGAACACCGTGCTGCTGGCCGCCCCAGATCCCGCCGCAATAAAACCGCGCCTGGAGCAGGCCGGCTGGCGCGTGTTCCTGGCCACCGATCTGGCCGCCATGAACGAGCAGACGGCGTATATGTTCTCCAACCTGCTCAACGGGGCCGGCGTGTTGGGCCTGCTGGTGGGCGGCGTGGGCATCGCCAATACCATGCAGGTGCTGATGCGCCGCCGCCGGCGCGAAATCGCCATCTGGAAGAGTATGGGCTACCGCGGCGGCGATCTGCTGGCGCTGTTTGCCATCGAAGCCGGGCTGCTGGGGCTGGCCGGCAGCCTGCTGGGCGCGCTGCTTGGCATAGCTCTCTCGGCCGGGCTGGTAGACCTGTTCAGCCGCACCTCGACCCTACTGGTATCCTGGTCGCTCGATTACCGCACCGCCGCCGTGTCCGCCGCGGTGGGGGTGGTCACTACGCTGGTCTTCGCTTTGTGGGCCATCGCGCGCAACAGCCGGGTCAGCCCGCTGGCGCTGCTGCGCGACGAACCGCAGACAACCGGCGGTTTACCCTGGTTCGCCGCGGCCGGCCTGCTGTTGGCGCTCAGCCTGCCATTTCTGGCCGCCGTCAGTCTGGTGATGGGTTCGTGGAGCAAAGGCGCCATCGTCCTGCTGGTGGCGCTGGGTGGGCTGGTGGGGCTGGGCGGTTTCCTCGGCCTGCTGTTGTGGGCGGTGGTGCGGC
>CALDSL010000411.1 GCA_937920255.1 uncultured Anaerolineaceae bacterium
AGGCTGTCGCGGCGGGCCAGCACATTGGTAATGATTTCTTCCTGCAGCGGTTTGAACTGGTTGTAACCAAAGACGGTGCGAAGAATGTCGGCGGGGATGCGGCTGGTGGTGTTCATCGTGCCCAATCTTACCGCATTTCGGGGCGGAACACGAACGGGATGAAAGGTGATTAAAGCTGGAAGGGAAAACCCGATTCTCATGACTGTTTCGGGTGTGATACCATTAAGCCCGTGAAGACCGAAGACCTACCCCTGGCTGGCGCAGCGCCAGCCGCAACCGAACAAGAAGCCTGGCAGGCGCCGGCGCGTAAACCTGTGAACTTGCGCGCGTTTACGCGGCGGCACGTGGTGCTGATCCTGTCGCTGCCGTTCCTGCTGTTCCTCAGCGTGCCGATCGCCGCGCTGTTCTTCCGGCTCACCCCGGCGGAATTTCTGCGCAGCCTGGACCTGGCGCAGGTGCGCCAGGCGGTGGGGCTCAGTCTGTTCACCTCGCTGGTCACGGTGGCGGTGACGGTGGTCTTCGGAACGCCCGTGGCGTACCTGATCCACCGGCGGCGCTCGCGCCTTACCCGGCTGCTGGATTCGCTCATTGACCTGCCCACGGTGCTGCCCCCGGCCGTGGCGGGCGTGGCCCTGCTGCTGGCCTTTGGCCGGCGCGGGGTTTTCGGCGGCTGGCTGGACGCGCTGGGTGTGCAGGTCCCGTTTACCGCGCTGGCGGTGATCCTGGCGCAGACATTCATCGCCGCGCCGCTGTACATCAAATCCGCGGCGCTGGGCTTCGCCGGCGTGCCGTGCGAGCTCAAAAAAGCCGGCGCGCTGGACGGCGCCAACCGCTGGCAGGTGTTCCGCTACATCATGGTGCCCATGTCGTGGATGTCGATGCTGAGCGGCGCGGTGATGACCTGGGCGCGCTCGCTGGGCGAGTTCGGCGCGACGATCATTTTTGCCGGGAACTTTCCGGGGCGCACGCAGACCATGCCGCTGGCCATCTACCTGGGCTTCGAGCTGGATCTGCAGGTCGCCATCACCCTGGCCATCGTGTTGATCGGTTTTTCGTTCGTCACGCTGGTACTGGTGAAAAGCCTGCTGCACGAACACCTGGCGGAACCCACGCCGGAAGACTACGATTAGCCGCCATGTGGATCAAATGCCTGACCTGTGAAGCGCTCGCCCGGCCGGTGTATTATTCCGCCGCGCTCTCGCCGCTCAGCGTGGACGTGCACCTGTTGCGGCGCGGGTTGCACAACCAGCCCGGCGGGCTGCGGCGCACGCTGCAAGAGGCCATCGACGCGTGCGAGGGCGGGCCGTATCAGGCCGTGGCCCTTGCCTACGGGTTGTGCGGCAAGGCTATCGCCGGTCTGCAGGCGCGCTCGATCCCGCTGGTCATCCCGCGCGCGCACGACTGCATCACCCTGTTCCTGGGCAGCCGCGCGCGCTACCAGCAGGAGTTTGAACGCTGCCCGGGCACCTACTGGTATGTGCCGGATTACATCGAGCGCAACGACGGCTCGAACGGCGCGCTTTCGCTGGGCTCGGGCATCGACGCTGACCTGGAAGCCGAGTATGAAGGCTACGTGCAAAAATTCGGCAAAGATAACGCCGATTACCTGATGCAGGTGATGGGCGCGTGGCAGAAACACTACCAGCGCGCGGTGTTTATCGATCTGGGCATCGGCGGCGCGCCGGACGTGGAAGAAAAGGCGCAGGCCGAAGCCACGCGGCGCGGTTGGGCGTTCGAACGCCTGCAGGGCGATCTGGTTCTGGTGCGCCGCCTGTTGAACGGCGACTGGGAGCAGGATTTTCTCGTAGTCCAGCCCGGGCAGACGGTGCAGATGACGTTGGATGATGGGATTATAAGTGCATCGCAAGAAACTTAATCACGAATAAGACCAAATAAAAACGAACGGCACGAATAGATATTTATGTAGGTTGGGTAGCTCGGAGAGCACCCTGCGGGTCCTCTCCGAGCTACCCAACCTACGATATCCTATGAGATCCTAACAAATACAACAAGCTCTACCGCATTCCCGCGGCTCGATATGATAGTAAAATTGGCAGCAGTCTAGCGTTTGTGGGATCGGGACAGCATGAAGCGTGCATTCGGGTTTCTCTTTGATCTGCTTCTGGTGGTGCTCATCCTCACCGGGGTGGTCTTTCGCTTCTCATGGATGAACTGGAACCAGGACGCCGACCTGCACCCGGACGAGTACGGCCTGACCGGCACCATTTCGGTTCTGCGCCTGCCGGATTCGGCCGCGGAGTACTTCAACACTCGCATTTCCCCCATCAGCCCATACCAGAAATACGACATCGACGGCCAGCCCACCGACCCCGGCCCGGACAACCGCATGCGCTGGGGCCAGTGGCCAATTATCCTCATCCGCGCGGCGGCGGAGTTGACCGGCAACACCGGCTATTCCGAGCTGCGGCTGATGGGCCGCCATCTCTCCGCGCTGGCCGACGTATTTTCATTGCTCTTCATATTTCTGATCGGCAAGCGGCTGTACGGCGAGCGCGCCGGGCTATTGGCGGCCGCCCTGAGCGCGCTGGCGGTGATGCAGATCCAGCAGTCGCACTTTATGACTTCGGATAATTTCGGCGTGCTGTTTTGCGTGCTGGCGGTTTGGTCGGCGGCACAGACGGTGCGCCTGCCCGACCTGGAAGAACCGCCGGGAGCGGTGTGGCCGTGGTACGCGTTGTTCGGCGTCTTTTTAGGGATGGCGGTGGCCACCAAGATTAACCTGGTGCTGGTGGCGGGCGTGATTATCCTGGCGGCGCTGCTGGAGGTGTACGACATCACCGGTGGGATGCGCTGGCGCGCGCTGACCCCGTGGATGCGCGCCTTCCTGCTGCTGGCGCTGGCCTCGGGCGTTTCGCTGATCACCTTCCGCGTGTGCCAGCCGATGAGCTTCCGCGCCGAAACCGGCGACACCACCCTTCTGACGCTGCACCTCAACCAGGATTGGGTCGACAGCATGGAAGTGGCGCAAAACGAGTCGCGCGGCGTCAACGCCGGGCCACCCGGCGAGCAGTGGACCAACCGCATCCCGCTGGTATTCCCGCTGGTCAACATGGTGTTGTGGGGCATGGGGCTGGCGCTGGGCCTGGCGGCGTGGACCGGGTTCGGCTGGGCGCTGGCGCATATTGCGCGGCTGAAACCGGGCTGGCAGGCGCACGCGCTCCCGGCCGCCTGGGTGGGCGCGTACTTCCTGTTCATGGGCACGCGGCATGTGATGTCTATGCGCTACTTTTTACCAATCTATCCATTCCTGTGCCTGTTGGCAGCCGCCGCCCTGCTGGACTGGTACGACCGCAAAGCCCAGGCACGCGGCCGGACGCTGCTCCCCGCCCTGGCAACCGGCGCCGTCCTGCTGGCCACCTTTGCCTGGTCGGTGGGGTTTGTGCGCGCGGTGTACATGCAGCCCAACACGCGCATTCAGGCCACGCGCTGGATCTTTGAAAACGTGAGCGCCCCGTTTCACCTGGAACTGGACGCGCTGGGCGAGACCGTCCGCCAGCCGGTAGCCGCGCCGAGCCTGTTGGTGCTTACCCCCGGCGAGCGCTTCCAGTCGGAATTTCGCCTGAGCGAAAGCGCCACGCTCACCGGCGTAAACGTGGCTCACCTGCGCAGCCTGTCGGAGGATGTTCGCGCCGGCGCGATCCGCATCCAGATTGCATCTGACCCGGGCGGCGAGCAGGTGCTGGCGCAAACCGAGGTGGCCGTGCCGACCATGGGCGCCGACCCGCGCGGCGAGCCGGCCACGGGCAATTTCCCGCCGGTGGCGATAGCTGCCGGGCAGACATATTACCTGTTCGCCAGCGCTGCGGGGGAGAACCCTGCCGTGGTCGAGCGCACGGTGCTCGGCAATGAGCACTGGGATGAATCGCTGCCGGTGCGGCTGGACGGCTACGATCCCTTCGGCCAGTTTTACACCGGCGTTTCGATGGACGTGCGCTGGCCGGACGACGATAACAAACGCCAGATGTACATTAATAACCTGCGCGAAGCGGATTACATCATCCTCCCCAGCCAGCGCGGGCTGTGGAGCGTCTCGCGCCTGCCACAGAATTACCCGATGACGATGGAATATTACCGCGCGCTGATGGACGGCAGCCTGGGCTTCGAGCTGGCGGCGCAGTTCCAAGCGCCCATCCAGTTTGGGCCGCTGTACATCTCGGATCTGGCCGGGGCCGCGGGTTGGGGCCAGCCGCCGGATCTGCCGCGCATCAACAACCGCCTGCTGGCCGCGGAAGAAGCGTTCACGATCTATGATCATGCCCCGGTGTGGATTTTCAAGAAGAGCGAGAATTTTGAGATGGCGCGGGTGATTGAATTTTTTGAGGGGCAGAAGCTCGCGTACGAAGCGCCGTGATCTTCAGGATGTTTTTGCAGGGTATGTTGGCGGTAATAGAAGATTAGGGTTGCGTTTCAACCTGCTCAAAGCGGGCATTTTATGGGTTACGCCAGAGGATAACAAGTACGTGGAGCCACGTCAATAATATATGATGTTTGTCACTAGAATTTGTTGTATGTAATGATAAAATATATCTAACTAAATTCTAACCATTTTCAAACCAAAGGGGGAGTTTTATGAGAAAGTTTCTATTTGCATTTCTCGCATTTGTCATATTATTTACCTGCCTGGCTACACCACGCAGCGCTTACGCATGGCCATGGTCGAGCAAATATAATGTGAAGGTTGATGTAACATTTAAGCCCACGAAAGGCGTCTTCCCTATCAATGTAGTCGATTGCAAAAAAGCGACGATGTCTGTTGGTGGAAAGCTATATACTGCCTCAGTGTCCAATCCATGGCTTGCCAACAAATGCTCCGTTACGTTTAACGGCGTAGATGTTAAGACCAGCGGCACATACACCGTTAAATTAACCTACAAGTATTACTTCTCCGATTACACCAAAGATATGTACGTATCGTTGAGCCGGCCGCTTGGAGCAACCTTGACACGTTCGGCGACAGTCTACCCGTAACCGCGAAGGTGTGGCCATCGTAATTGTTAGCGAGGATTCATCTTTCAGGTCCTGACAGCGCATCTAGAAAACCTCTTGCAATGACACGGCTCATCTTGAAACCATTTCAAGATGAGCCTTCTTTTTAAAAATGAGGGTACATTTTCTTGACGCTCCCTATGCAAAATGCTATACTGAATAATGCGAACGTTTGCACGATCTGTCACAAAATAGGGAAAGCGAGGTTAGCAGGATCTGTATGAGATATACGCCCGAGAACCTTATTGTCCGTTCCGAACCAGCCGCTGGTTCGTCCTTACTGGTGGAAGTGACGCCGGAAAAAGCCGGCTGGGACCTGATCCATTTCCAGGCGCACCGCCTGTTGAAGGGCCAGACCTGGGAAATTGCCCCCGGGGCGTACGAACTGGCCATAGTTGTTCTTTCTGGCACGCTTTCGATCCGCTCCAACCGCGGAAACTGGGCAGGCATCGGCCAGCGCGACAGTGTTTTCAACGGCCTGCCGGAAGCGTTGTACCTGCCGCCCCAATCGAGCGCCCAGATCACCGCTGAGAGCGACTGCGAGTTTGCCGTCACCTGGGTGGCCGCCGACCAGGACCACCCCGCCCGGCTGATCCGTCAGGGCGACGTCACCGTCGAAATTCGCGGCGGCGATAATGCAACGCGGCAGATCAACGGCATCATTCGCCCCGGGTTCGACTGCCAGCGGCTGGTGGTGGTCGAGGTCTACACGCCCAGCGGTAGCTGGTCAAGCTACCCGCCCCACAAGCACGACGTGATCATCGAACAAGACGGCAAACTGCTGGAAGCCGACCTGGAAGAGATTTATTATTACAAGATCAACCCTGAAGACGGCTACGCCATCCAGCGTGTGTACACCGACGCCACCTCGCCGCTGCACAAAGCCGGTAACCCTCTCGACGCGCTGCTGCGCCCCTGCAACAATGACGTTGTTCTGGTGCCGGAAGGCTATCACCCGGTGGTATCGCCGCCCGGTTACACCAGTTATTATCTGAACGTGCTGGCCGGCAGCCACCAGGCGCTCACCGCGCTGGACGACCCGCAGTTTACCTGGGTCAAAGACAGCTACCGCTCGCAAGACCCGCGCGTGCCCATTTTCCCAGTCGATCCACAGCAGTTCATTTAAACCCATCCACAAGAGGTATCGCAATGCAAACTGTTCGTCTGACGACCGCGCAGGCCATCCTGCGCTTCTTGAAAAACCAGTACGTCGAACGCGACGGCCGGGAACAGCAGTTCTTTGCCGGCGTGTGGGGCATTTTTGGGCACGGCAACGTGGCCGGCATTGGCCAGGCGTTGCTGCAGGAGCGGGACTTCCCCTTCTACCCGGCGCGCAACGAGCAGGCTCAGGTGCACCTGGCCGCTGCCTATGCCAAGATGAACAACCGCATGCGCGCTTTCATCTGCACCAGCTCGATTGGCCCGGGCGCGACCAATATGATCACCGGCGCGGCGCAGGCCACCATCAACCGGCTGCCGGTGCTGCTGCTCCCCGGCGATATCTTCGCCCGCCGCAACGTGGCCCCGGTGCTGCAGCAGCTTGAATCGCCGTCCAGCCAGGACATTTCGGTCAACGACTGCTTCAAGCCCGTCTCGCGCTATTGGGACCGTATCAACCGGCCGGACCAGATTCTGACCGCGCTCCCGGAAGTGATGCGCGTGCTGACCTCGCCTTCTGAAACCGGCGCGGTGACCCTGGCGCTGCCGCAGGACGTGCAGACTGAAGCCTATGACTACCCGGAAGACTTCTTCCGCCGCCGCGTGTGGCACATCCGCCGCCAGCCGGCCGACCCGGAACTGCTGCGGCGCTCGCTGGAATGGATCCGCGCCAGCCGCAGCCCGGTGATCGTGGCCGGGGGCGGGGTACACTATTCTGAAGCCAACGCGGCCCTGGCGCGTTTCGCCGAGCTGACCGGCATTCCGGTGGTGGAAACCCAGGCCGGCAAGGGCGCGCTCGATTTCGACCACCCGCAGGCCGCCGGCGCGGTGGGCGCTACCGGCAACCTGATCGCCAACCAGCTTGCCGCCGCGGCCGACCTGGTGATCGGTGTCGGCACGCGCTACTCCGACTTTACCACCGCCTCCAAGACCGCTTTCCAGAACCCGGACGTGCGCTTTATCAACCTGAACGTGGCCGAGTTCGACGCTTACAAGCACTACGCCCTGCCGCTGGTGGCCGATGCCAAGCTGACCCTGGAAGCCTGGGCCGAAGCCCTGGCGGATTACAAGGTTCCGGCCAGCTACGCCGAAAAGATCCGCGCGGGCAAGGCCGCCTGGGAAGGTGAGGTCGACCGGCTGTACCACCTGGGCACCCACGGCTACCCGGCGCAGAGCGAAGTAATCGGCGCGCTGAACGAATTTATGCAGCCGCGGGATGTACTGATCAACG
The DNA here is from genome assembly GCA_937920255.1 of uncultured Anaerolineaceae bacterium. Lineage (GTDB taxonomy): Bacteria > Chloroflexota > Anaerolineae > Anaerolineales > Anaerolineaceae > CALDSL01. The sequence goes on from CALDSL010000411.1 coordinate 7,397, forward strand.
CCGCCGGGAGCGCCCCAGGCGACCTGCACAAGCTGTTCCGCTCGCGTGAGTATAAGAGCTATCACATGGAGTACGGCTATTCCACCATGGGCTATGAAATCCCGGCCGCGCTGGGGGTGAAAATGGCCGCGCCGGAGCGCGAGGTGTACGCGCTGGTGGGCGACGGCACCTACCTGATGATGCCGACCGAGATCGTCA
>CALDSL010000412.1 GCA_937920255.1 uncultured Anaerolineaceae bacterium
GGGGGCAGGATCACGCTGTCGATCACGTGGATCACGCCGTTGGAAGTGAGGATGTCGGTGATGACGATCTGCGCGTCGTTGATGTAGACCTTGCCGTCCTCAACCTTGATCATCGCCGGCTTGCTGTTCACGGTGTCGACGCTGGTCAGTTCCACTACCTCGCTTGCCATCACGCGGCCGGGGACCACATGGTAGGTCAGGATCGCGGTCAGTTGATCTTTGTCGGCCAGCAGGGCTTCGATCGTGCCGGCGGGCAGCTTGGCGAAGGCCTCATCGGTGGGGGCGAAGACGGTGAACGGTCCTTCTCCCTTGAGCGTTTCAATTAATCCGGCGGCGGTGAGGGCGGTGGCCAGGGTGGTGAAGCGACCGTCAGCAACCGCGGTCTCGATGATGTCCTTGGGCGGCAGGATCACGCTGTCGATCACGTGGATCACGCCGTTCGAGGCTTTGACGTCGGTGATGATCACCTCGGCGCCATTGATGAAGACTTTGTCGCCGTCCAGCTTGACCTGCAGCGGAATTCCGTTGACGGTCTCAATCAGGGTCTGCTCGACCACATCCGCGGCGGGCAGTGCTTCGGCCGACACATGGTAGGTGAGGATGTCAATCAGGGTCTGCTTGTTCTCGGGCTTGAGCAGTTCATCCAGGGTGCCTTCGGGCAGTTTGGCAAAGGCATCATCGGTAGGGGCAAAGACGGTGAACGGTCCTTCACCCTTGAGAGTTTCCACCAGTTCGGCGGCGGTCAGCGCGGCGGCCAGGGTGGAAAAGCGGCCGTCAGCCACGGCGGTGTCGACGATATCCTGGGGCGGGAGCAGCACGCTGTCGATCACGTGGATCACACCATTCGAAGCAACGATATCGGCGGCGGTCACGGTGGCGTCATTGATCATTACCTTGCCCATATCAGCCTTGATCGAGATCGGCAGCTCGGCCACGGTGTCAGCGCTGGTCAGTTTGGCGGCATCTTCGGCCATCACTTTGCCGGCAACCACATGGTAGGTCAGCACCTGAACCAGTTTATCCTTGTTTTCAGGCTTCAATAATTCTTCAACTGTGCCTTCCGGCAGCTTGGAGAAGGCTTCATCGGTGGGGGCAAAAACAGTAAACGGGCCTTCGCCCGCCAGGGTCTCCACAAGACCGGCAGCGCCCAGCGCGGCTACCAGGGTCTTGAAATTCTCGTCGCCAGCCGCGATGTCAACAATCGTCATCGGTTCGGGCATGGGCGTGGGGGGAACTTCCGTTGGGGCCGCGGTGGGCGCCGGGGGCATGGTGGGCATGGCGGTGGGCGCGGGAGCAGGGGCGGCAGGAGCGCAAGCGCTCAACAATACAGCGAACAAAACGGTAAAGCTCAGGAACTTCAAAAAGGCGGTCATCTCTGTCTCTCCATTGAATATTGGTAAGGTAGTTACGATGTCGTACAGGCTTTATTATAGGTTTTGTAGACCGTTTGTCTATCTATTCATCTAGTGTGTATAATGTTTTGTATAATCCGATTTTTACCAGAAGGATCCAACCAGCAAACGCAACGATAAGGTTCAAGCACTCGGAGACGGCATGGAACATTTTGAGCGGATGAAACGGTCCACGGTCATGGGGGTGGGCGAAGCATCTGGAGGACTTTCCAGTCCTTTCCTCGACCGGCATTCTACCAGATGCTCCGCCCCTGCATAAAGCCGGTCGCACCTTGTGGGCACAGCCCTCCCTCATGCGCACATCGTCCCGCACCGTCCCGGTGTCCTTCGGGAATGTCCTTACGGGAACGTACCCCTTGCGGGGTAGGAACATCGGGACGGTGCGGGACGATGTGTGGGTACTGCATGGCCTGCAAACCGAACGACTTATAAACTTCGCGATCTTTGCGCTCTTCATGGTTCGATCTTTCCTGTCACCGCGAAGGCGGCGCACCGGCTTGCGCCAGGTGCGCCGGGCGCTGTTCCGCACGGTAGAAATCTGTAATTTAACCGATGAATGTCACTACCCGGGCCAAATTGCGCGACCGTATAATGAAAGAGCCGCATTCCAATCAATTGAATGAATTGACGCCACGGAGGGGACAATGCACAAACATCGCTGGTTGCACCGAGCCTGGAATCTTGCCTTTATCTTGATTCTCATCGTAGGATTGTTGGACGTCCAGCCCGCCAGCGCGCAGACCGAACCACCGCCCGGCAAACCTGCCCCCGGCCCCGACGGCCTGACCTACACCTACAGCCCCGAGACCGGCCTGCTGACCTTCGTCGCCGGCAGCGCCGCGACCCCCCTGCTCGACCCCGCCCAAACCGCCGGCGCCCTGGCAGACGTCGACGCCGGCGCGCAGGTGCTGGCGCAGTTCGGCGCGGCCTTTGGCCTGGCCCACCCGGTGGAGGAGATGCGCCTGGAGCGTGTAGACCAGCACGCCGGCGGCGCGACGCTGCGCTACCAGCAGCAGTACCAGGGCATCCCCGTGCTGGGTGGCGAGCTTCTGCTCAACCGCGACGCGGACGGGCGCGTGCTCTCGCTCAACGGCGAAGTCTCGGCCAGCCTCAAGCTACGCTCCACCCGCCCGGCCATCTCCGCCGAGCGCGCGCGCAACACCGCCGTGGCCGGGATGAAAGCCTGGCACGGCCTGTCCGCCAGCCAGGTGCAGGCCAGCCAGCCGGAATTATGGGTTTATGACCCCAACATCTTCGAGCCGGGCGACGCCACGCCGGTGCTCACCTGGCGCATGGAGCTTACCCCGCTCGACGCAGCCACCCCGGCACGCGAGCTGGTGCTGGTCAACGCCGCCACCGGGCGGGTGGCGCTGCATTTCAATCAGGTCAACACCGGTCTGCCGATGCAGGAAGAGCCACAGGATCCCGCGCCGGCGCAAGAACCACCGGTGGAAGAACGGCAAGACCCGTCTCCGACTGGAGAACCCGCGGCAGAAAATATTCCCGACCAGGTACTGCTGGAAGACGACCCGCCACAAAACGCTTTTTATGTCGGCCCGGACGGTCAGGATGTATTCGGCGATGGAACCAACAACGACTGTCGCGCACCCGCCATGCCGTGCCGGACGTTTTGGAATGCCATCCGCCTGGCGCCACAGAGCAGCCACATCTTCATTCAGGCTGGCATCTATGGCGAACGAGTGAACATTTATCGTTATCTGGTTTTATCCGGCGGGTGGGATGCCGGTTATTCCGCGCAAGATGGAAAAAGCACGCTCATATCTACCGGCCCGAAACAAACCGGGGTTACTGTATTTAATACCGCCTTTGCCATGCGAGGCATGGTGATAAGCGGGTTTGAAACCGGTTTGGATCTGAAAGGACACAATGGCACTTTTTCCACGGAGGTTACCGACAGCGCGATTGTGAATAATGCGCTGGGAGTGAAAATCGATGATGGCACGCTAAGCCTGTCCAACAGTACGATCAGCCAAAACGATACTGGCATCTTCGCTAAAGCCCTGACTGCGGACGTAACCATTTCCTATTCGACGATTGCAGATAACCATTTCTACGGGCTCCACAACGACTTCTATAGACCGGGCCGCAAAATAATCTTGAAAAACAGCATCCTTGCCCGCAACGCTAGTTCCTGCTATATCGATGAGGGCAATCTGGTATCGGAAGGGTACAATGTTCTCGATGCGAGCAAATGTGGATTTGCTTACAATAATCCATATGGCAATTTCTTCCCACATGCGACCGACTTGCAGGGCGTTGATCCAAAAATCAGTCCCCTGATCGATAACAGCTACCACGCGATTCTCCCCAATAGCCCGGCAGTAGACCTGGTCGATCCGTTGTCGGTTTGTCCCGCCCATGACGCGCGCTATGGTACGCGCCCCTATGGCGGAGCGTGCGACAGCGGCGCATACGAATACACTCCGGCCGGCCCAGCGGTTTCCCTCTACCCGTATCCGCCAGCCAACCAGGCGACGCAGACCGGAGTACAGTTTCTCTACCGGCCAAAAGTCATCGCGCTTGACGGCGCGGGTTCTCCCGTTGGCGGCGTTGCCGTTACTTTCCACGCTCCCGAGAGCGGCGCCAGCTCCGATTTCGGTGGGCAGGGCAGCAGTATCACCGTGGTGACCGGCGAGGACGGCGTCGCTCAAACGCCGCCGGTTATTGCAAACCAGCACGCCGGCGCGTATGCGATCACCGCATCCCTGCCGGATGGCTCCGCCAGCTTGGCATTTCAACTGGAAAATGGCACGCGCAACCAGTACGTGGATGCCGCCAACGGCGACGACCGCGCTGGTGAAAACGATTGTTACACTGCCAGCGCGCCCTGCCGCACGCCGTCGAATGCGGTTTCACACGCCACTGCGCAAGGGGCCATTTTGCTGGCCGCGGGTACGTACCCGCTCGCCAACAGCAGCGATATCGCAGTCATCAAGCTGGAACGCGATATGGTGCTGTCGGGCGGCTGGAATTCCGACTTTACCGGTCAAACTGGACGCTCCACCCTAAACAGCGGCACCAATAAGTACGGTTTGTGGGTTGAGGGAAAGGCCCGCGTCTTCGTTGACCGGCTGGATTTTTCGGGCAACCAGGTGGGTGTGAACATGTCGGATGGAAAAGTAGATATCAACGCCAGCAACCTGGTTCATAACAACACCGGCGCTTCCGTACAAGAGTTTGGCAATCTCACCATCACCAACAGCGCCATCACAGACAACAAGCAGGGGGTCTACAACGCAGGTGTTCTGAGCCTGACCAACGATAACCTCAGTAATAACATCTGCTACCCCCGCAACCTGTCGGGCTGCCAGGGGAATACCGGGCTGCACAATAGCAGAACCGGAACCGCGCTGCTGGTAAACGTCACGATGGCCTACAACCGCGCCTTTGACTATTACATTCCCGAGGCCCCTCTATGGCGCTATTCTGGTGGGGGTATCACCAACGATTCGGGCCAGGTGCGCATGGCGAACTCGATTGTGGCCGGCAATCTCAGCCGCTACAACCCTGACTGTTACGGCGGCATCATCTCGCTGGGTCATAATCTGATCGGCAACGGGGGCGGCTGCAATTTCCAGACTGCCGAAGGAGACGTCGTCGGAACCTGGCACCAGCCTGTCGATCCGCTGCTTGGCCGGGCGGGCAATTACGGCGGAGAACTTGAAAGCGTGCCGCTGCTGGCCGGCAGCCCGGCGGTAGACAGCGCCAACCCGGACTTCTGCCCGGCCGCCGACCTACGCGGAGAGCCGCGCCCGGCCGGCGCCGGGTGCGACATGGGCGCGTTCGAGGGCAGCCTGGGCGATGCGCCCATTCCCGATATTCTAACGTTCACCGCCGCTGGCACCGACAACCTGCCGCATAATCTGCTGTGCCAGACGCCCACCACAGACTGCACCGGCGGCGACAATCCGCAGGCCGATGCGGTTCATGCCCACATCATCAATATCTACCAGATGTATGCCGATCTTCACGGCCGGCGCAGCATGGACGATGCCGGCATGGCGGTCATCTCCACCGTCGAATCCGCTGCGGCGCAGGATAACGCCTTCTGGAACGGTTTACAGCTCGCCTTTGGGCCTGATTTCCTCGCCGATGACGTCATCGCGCACGAATATACCCACGGCGTCACGCAGTACAGCTCGAATTTGCTCAATTTCTACCAGTCCGGGGCCATCGCCGAATCGCTCTCTGACGTGTGGGGGGAGTATTACGACCAAACCAACGGCATGGGCAATGACACGCCCGAGGTCAAATGGCTGGCGGGAGAAGACCTGCCCATCGGCGCCGTCCGCTCGATGAGCAATCCACCCCAGTTCGGCCAACCCGACAGCATGAGCAGCAAGTACTATTCGAAAGACCTGTACGACAATGGTTCGATACACGCCAACAGTGGGGTCAACAACAAAGCCGTGTACCTGATGGTGGATGGTGGAACGTTCAACAAACTGACTGTCGCGCCCATCGGCTGGTCCAAGACCCTGGCGGTGTACTATTACGCCCAAACGCGCCTGCTCACCAGCGGCGCAGGATATGACGATCTGTATACTGCCGTCAACCAGAGCTGCGCCATGCTGACCGGCAGCGACGCGGGGATTACCGCACAAGACTGTGGACAGGTGCGCAAGGCGCTCGACGCGGTCAGGATGAGCCAGTCGCATATCAAGGGCTTCAACCCCAGCGCCAGTTACTGCCCCTCCTCAACCGACCGGTCGCTGGTGAACCTGTTTTACGACGGTTTTGAAGACGGCGCGGACCAGTGGAGCTTTGGCCCCAGCTATGCCAAGGTACAGCAATGGAGCATTGCTCCCGGCGCCACCCGTTTCCAATACGCGGCCAGTGGAGAGCATGCCATGTATGGGGATGATTCCATACCGGTTAATGATAACTCGGAAACCTACGTGGAAATGAAAACCGGCATCACCATCCCCCAAAAAGGGAAGACGATGCTGTTCTTCACCCACGCTTTCGGGTTTGAGTATTTCAAATACCGTGGAAAAACCTATTACATCGACGGCGGCAAATTGCTGTACACGATCGACGATGGCAAAACCTGGAAGGATGCAAAAAACCTGTTCAGCGCGGGTAAGAATTACCCCGGAAAACTGTATTACTACGAGTACCAGGGGTGGAACCCCCTGGCTGGATTGTACGCGTTCGGGGGCGACAGCCACGGCTATGTGGATTCGCGCTATGACTTGACCCGGTTGGCGGGCAAAACCGTTCGCTTCCGGTGGGTCATCGGCATCGATTCCACCAACTATTACCTCGGCTGGATGGTCGATGATGTAGCCATTTATGCCTGCATTGGCAAGCCGGGCGTGCCGGCGCTCAACGCTCCCGCCAACAACAGCATCAGCACCTCCTACACGCCCTTGTTGAACTGGAAAGATGCGTCCAACGCCGTCAGCTATGATGTGCAGGTGGCCCTGGACAAGGCCTTTACCTCCCTGGTGGTGGATCAGGCCGGCCTGAGCCTTTCACAATACGCGCTGGAAGACCCCCTGCAGCCCAACACGCGCTATTACTGGCGCGCGCGCACGACCAATGCGGCAGGCATCACCAGCAAATGGTCGTCGGCGCGCACGCTGCGCACCGCCATGCTCACACCCGTGCTGCAAAGTCCGCTCGATGGCGCGGTCACCGAGGGCAAACGCCCCGTCTTCGAGTGGGGCGCTACCCCCGGCGCGACATCCTATTCCATTCAGGTCTCGCGCTACGCGAGCTTCAAGAGCAACACCATCAGCGCCACGGCCAAAACCAATACCTACACCGCCAGCAAGAACCTGACCTCCGGCACGCTGTACTACTGGCGCGTGCGCGCCAATGGCGGCAACACCAGCGCCTGGTCGCTGCCGGCCAGTTTTACTGTGCCATAAGCACGAGCGTAATTTCAACCCGGCGCGGCCGCGGCTTCAAACGCCCGGCCGCGCTGTTTGTTTACCACACCCCGGGGATCAGGCGGTAGCGTACTTTCTGCATGTATTCCGGATAGCCGTTCAAGTCGCGCGCCAGGACCTTCTCCTCATTGAGAATGCGCGCCACGATCACCGGCAAGATGGTCAGCGCCGGGATCACGGCCCAGTACGAACCCAACACCAGTGGGGAGAAGATGTACAGCAGGATCATGCCCACATACATGGGGTGGCGCACCGCGCCGTACGGTCCGCTGCTGATCACCGACTGCTCTTTCTCCACCTCGACCACGCGCGAGGCGTACTGGTTCTCGCGGAATACGAGGAAGACTATGGCGTAGCCAGCCAGCACCACCAGCGCCGCGGCGATGCTGACCCACGCCGGCACGTTCGACCATCCCAGCCGCACGTCAAAGCCGGGCAGGATGTACGCCGCGAAGAAGGGGATATACGACAGCGCGATGATCTTTTTCTGTTGCGTCTCGCGCTCGCGCATGCGCAGCCGCCGCTCCAGCAGGTCTGGCGCGTTGCGCAGCATGTACTGCATCACCAACAGCATGGGAATGAAGAGGATCGCCATATACAGCCAGCCCTGCCAGTAACGCAGCGTCAGCGCCGGCAGAAAGATGATGGCCGTGATGGCCAGAAATGCCATCACGTAGCGCGATATGACCATTTTGGCCAATGTAGATTTGTCTGCGTTCATTGCTCACCTCTTGAATTACGCCACAAGCTTGCCTTGCGAGACGATCACCCGGCCGTCGACCTCCAGGGTCGCGCCGGGGTGCACAAAATCTACATTTAATGACGACTCATTCTGCCCGCCCATATAGCGGTTTTCACCGAAAGCAATAAAAAGACAGCCGTGGATATGCTCGTCCACAATGATATCGCCAACCGGCTGCTTCAGGAAGGGATTTAAGCCAATGCCAACATGGCTTACCCGGCGCGGCTCGCCGCTGTGGCCGTCGAACATGGCCGCCAACGCTTCCGCCCCGCGCTGCGCATCGATCCGCTCGACGCGTCCGCCGCGGAAATGCAGCGTCACACCCTCCGCTTCCCCGGCGCGCGGCAGCCACAGGCAGCCGTGGGCGCGTTCTTCCAGCACGGTGGTATAGATCGACCCGGCCGGCAGATTGGAGACAATCGCGCCGCGCGCGCGGTCGGCTGTGTCGATCACGCCGTCGTCGCTCAGCCAGGGGCGTTCGCCGTGCTCCAGGTGCAGCACGCAGCCCTCGCCGCTGTGGATGGTGATTTGCTGGCCGCCGCGCACCGCCGCCAGCACGCGCTCGATCTCGGCTTGCAGCACCTCCGCGCTGGCTTCCAGCGCGGGCAGCAAAATCGCTTCGTACTGCTCGGCGCTGAGGCCCAACTGCTCCGCGGCGCGCGCGGTGGGGATCACCACCAGCAGGAACGGCAGCCGGCGC
>CALDSL010000413.1 GCA_937920255.1 uncultured Anaerolineaceae bacterium
CAAGCAATACGCCGCGCATCACCGACACGCGCTGGCCATCGCCCACCCGGCCGACCTGGACCATGACACCCACGCGGACCAGGACGCCTACGCGGACGGTGACGCCGTAGGGGCGGTTTTGTCAGTTAAGAGTCTTATAATACCCGTACCCTTCGACAAACTCCGGGTACTTCTCAAAGTGCGTAGCGGTAGGTTGGGTTGAGCCGGAGGCGAAACCCAACACATGGCCGGCCATCAAAGCGTTGGGTTTCGCGGCACGCCTGGGTTGGGTTTGCGTTTTATATTCGTCCGTGCCGGTTCATCGCGCCGCTCTACCCAACCTACAGCTCGTAGGGTGCGGTCGCTTTTCACAGACCGCACCGTTCGAATGTCGTAGTAGATGGTGCGGTCTGTGAAAAGCGACCGCACCCTACAAGTGCTAAATGAGCCCGCCTTTGGGCGCAAGAGCGGTGGCGATTTGGGCGGCGACATAGGCGTTGTTGCGCAGCAGGGCCAGGTTGACTTCCATGCTGGATCCGCCGCTGAGCTCGGCCATGCGGCTGAGAAGGAAGGGCGTGACCTTCGCGCCGCGGATGTTCTGGGCTTCGGCCTCTTTGACCGCCTGCTGGATTTCCTTCTCCACCACGTCGACCGGCAGCGCCAGCGCTTCGGGCGGCGGCACGGTGACGAGGATGCCGCTGGTCATGCCGATGGCCCAGTGGGCGCGGGCGATGGCAGCTACTTCGGCGGGAGTATCGACGCGCACGTTGACCGGCAGCCCGCTGCTGGTGGAATAGAAAGCCGGGAAGGTGTCGGTTCCCAGGCCGATGACCGGCACGCCCATCGTCTCCAGGTATTCGACCGTAGCCGGCAGATCCAGGATGGCTTTGGCCCCGGCGCAGACGACGATCACCGGCGTGCGGCTGAGTTCGATCAGGTCGGCGGAAATATCAAACGGGTTGCCGCGATGCACACCGCCAATGCCGCCGGTGGCAAACACCGGAATGCCCACTTCCTGCGCGGCGCGCAACGTGCCGGCGACGGTGGTGCCGCCGCATTCGCCGCGCGCGATGGCGATGCCATAATCGCGCAGGCTGATTTTGCGGGTGTTGGTCTCATAGGACAGGCGCTCAATTTCCTCGTGCGTCAGGCCTATGCGCACTTTGCCGTCTACCAGCGCGATGGTGGCAGGCAGCGCCCCGGCCGAGCGCACTTCCTCTTCGACGGCCAGCGCCAACTGCATGTTCTGCGGGCGCGGCAGCCCGTGAGTGATCACAGCCGATTCGAGGGCGACGACCGGCAGGTGCTGGCGCAACGCCTGGCTGACCTGCTCGCTTACCGAGTAATACGGTGGGAGTTTCTTGAAGGGATATTGGGTTTCCATAGTCTCAGCTTCCGTTGATAAAATTGCCGCCAGTGCGCTTGAGATAATCGCGCTGGTAGCGCATGATGTGCTCCAGGCCGCGCTTCACGGCGTCGGGCATGGGCGTGTTCTCTTTCTGAAAATCGTCGCGCGCGGCGCGCAACGCGCCGAGGTACTCTTCCACCAGCGAGGCGATGATCTCATCACGCGCGGCGTCTTCCTTGCTCAACTGGTAGAAGCGGTAGATCGGCTGGCGGATGAGGCGCAGCAGCTCAGCGGCCTGCTCCTGGCGGCACAGGTCGTCCAGCACGGTGGGATCACTGCGCGCCATATTCTCGGCATTCAAGCGCGCCGCATCTTGGTGCTGAACAAGCAGTTTACCGGCAGTTGGCGCAGGCTGCCATGTTCCTACATCGATCCACTCCAGATGAATACCGCTTTGCTCAGATTTCCGAGAGAAACTCGAGGCGAAATTATCGTAGAACTTGCGAGACACCTCAAACCGCGGTAGTTTTGAAGTATTAATGGTATTTGCTGATTCGAACGCGGCTGTTTCCAAAGGTCTGCCTTCTGTGGCACCGGGCGACTGTTGGAAGGTTTGACTCTCTGTGGTAACATTTTTATTGATCTGATCCTGAATTTTATCCTGGCGTTCTTTCTGTCGCGCGATTTCAGGCTCACCTACGGTGGCAAAAATTTCTCCTAAGGTGTTTTCTCTAATTACGCTGACCAGAGTTGAACGAACCAAACCAGTAATGATATCATCCCAGGGCCGTTTTGTTCGGTTATAAACAATCTCAAAAATCGCATCTTTATCAATGCGATATGGCTGCGAAAGCGACTTCCGGCTCGCCGGTCTCCTGACATAGTAAATAAAACGGATGTTTTTTATCGTAACTGGTATTCCATCTTTCGTACGCGCGTTAAGGAGATCATTAGGCGAACCCGGTGGGTTGTCCTTGCGTGGGTAGAATTGATCACGCAGATCAATAACCTCACGAAGCCTTTCAAAACCATCCAACATCTTGGTGTAATCACGCCCACCCTGGCTGGCATCGATAATATCGCATTCACCATTGACCTTTTCAAAGACGGCCACATTTTCCAGGCCAACCAGTACGGCGCCCGGCCCACCAATCTTGAAAATAGTCGATTTTTGGTCAGCAACGCGCACATCACCATTTTCGATATGGATTACGCTGATCGTTGTAGAGGCAAATGCAGCGCGAATGATGAATTGTTGCGCTACAGAGATGTCTTTTAACTCGTAAATATCGTCCAAGAAAATCCCAGCGAACGCCAACGCCAGCCAGGCTGGAAGCCCCAAAGCTAGCAGATGGCCTAATGTGCCGAAGGAAAAGAACGCCTGCGAAACCATGAGGACTATGTTCGTAAACGGTTGCTGGATTTCCGGTACGAAACCCGGATTCACCAGGGCTATCAGTGCCAGTCGCCACTCGGTGAAGGTATGCGTAATCATAGCCAAGATGAACCAAGTTGCCGCTATGGCAAGTCCAAGAAGCTGCATGCGAGCCACGCCAGCGCGGTGCGTTAATTCGAACAGCACATTAATGAAATTATCGATCGCTGCCGAGAAGACATCGCGACCTCTGGGTTCATCCGTGGTGCTTTCAGGTGGAATCGTCTCGCTCATTCTTGAGGCCTCTTCTCGGTCCATTCCAGTAATTCTTTCAACTGCTGGATTTCATCGTTGGCCTGACGATGCAAATTGCTTTCTTGCGCTACTAGGTAGAGGGTGCCGCGGATCAACTGACTCAGCACCTCGTCACCATTCAAACGGACAACAAGATCTTGTGCGCCGAGGTAATGGGTGACGCGATTAGCATAGGTAGTCACGGCGCTTCGTCGTCCACGCTCACGCTCATAGGAGTGGAGCTGGTCAATATACTCTCGTTCCCGCTGGGCGCGCATCAACCAGGTCGATTTCCAGTTGTTAATAATCTGTTCTTCGACAACGCTTTTGAACCTGAGAACAGGCATGGTAACGCCTTTGACCCGTATCCCGCGTTTTTCCAGTAGATAGTATTCCGAACTAGGTCTAGATCCCTCAACTGGCCGTCCAAACTCATCTTTCCGCTGGTATTTTGGTTTGGTAAGACGTTCGCGAATCTCGTCTAGTATCATTTGCAGCGCCGTGTTGCCACCTGGCGCGCTACTGAACAATTCCTCCAATGTGTAGCGGTTGATGCATTCTTTCCATATGTCGGCAGCAAGTTGCAATGGCAGTTTGGTGAGGCCAAATTTCTTAATCGCTTGCTCGGATTCCTCTATTAGGTCGACAGGCGTAAAGGTGATTAACTTGCGTACCGCCTCGGCGTTGTAAGGGAAGTTGGTATTGCCCTCTTTTTTACCTCTCACAAAATCGAGCGAAACCTTCATACCGATGCGCGGAACGATCTCGATCCCATCGCGGGTGATACCCTGGGTGGAGAATCGGCGTTTCTGCCGCTCGTCATATGCCGGATCAGTCTCATCTTCGCCTTTATCAGCAAAGGGGTCTTCGTTTTCAAGAGGGCCAATCGCATTTCCTTGTAGGTGTAGATCGACGGTACCAGCTACCTTTTCCAACCGCCGGGTGAAATATACCCCCGGCCCAACGGGATTGGCAAAAGCGTTGGGTGTGCGGATCATGGCGGCGCTGGCAGTATCCAGTATGACCACGCCGGGGCCGTACTTCTCGCGCTCGGTTTTGCGCTCTTTGATCTCGCCGTTCTCCACGCGCACCACCGGGCCGGCCTGCCCGGTGACGTAATAAAACAGGCGAAAAAACGCCTGTATGCGGTGCTGCATGGTCTGCAGCGGGAGGGTGAACTGGGCGAAGAAGAACAACCAGAACAGAAAACCACCCCCACAGGCCAGCATGTCAAACACGATCTGGCCTTCGTTGGCGGGAATACCGCCATCCAGCAGCATGAAGACGAAATACACCAGCATCAGGATACCGCTGATCATGACCGGTCTGCGAAGTGGCGAGCGATTTAACCTGCGCGGGCGGGATCGTTTCATATGAGAATATTATAACAAAATGAGGGGAAGTGATAGCCCGATGTTGCCGACAGGGTTGATAGGTGGAATGTTATAATCAG
>CALDSL010000414.1 GCA_937920255.1 uncultured Anaerolineaceae bacterium
GACTATTCGGGGGGCTCGTTGAGGGCCTTGGGACCGAAGAAGTCTTTCCAGTACTGGAACACACCGGTGTTGCCTTTGCGCAGCGGGTCATTGTAATCCCACATCGCGCCAAAGCTGGAGACAACATCGCCGGCGTCGATCTTCGCGCCGTTGCTGAAGGTGATGCCCTGGCGGATCTTGCAGGTCCAGACGGTGGCATCGTCGTTACCGGTGCAGGACTCGGCCAGCACAGGTTCGTATTCAGCGCTGCCGTACTTGAAGTCGTACAACTGGCCGAAGATCTGGTTGCAGGCGCGGAACGAGGAGCCGTCGGTTTCATCCGCGCAGTAGAGCGATACCGGCTCGCCGTCTTGCGAGAAGACCAGTTGGCCGGAATCGGTCGTCATTTCGCTGAACGACTCGTTGTACGGGCCGATGACTACGCCGCCGACGGTGGACTTGAAGGCCAGCGAGGTGGCGCCGTTGGCGATGATCACGTACGGAACATGAACATCGACCAGCTTGTTGACTTCGTCATACAGCTTCTGACGTTCGGCCACATCGGATAACTGCGAAGCCTTCTGAATGGGCTCCATGATATCCGGGAAGGGTTTGCCAGTGCCGCCCGAGGTACCGAGTAGGAATACATCGTACCAGTTGGTGGCATCCGGGAAGTCTTCGCTCCAGCCCAGGAAGTACATGCCTTTTTCACCGGCGCGCACAGCAGGCAGGTAAGCGCTCCATTCCATCAGCTCCAACTTGACATTCAGGCCGATTTCGGCGAACTGAGCCTGCACATCCTGCGCGATCTTGGTCGGCTGTGGGAAGTACGGGCGGGTGCGTTCGGCGTAGGACAGTACCAGTTCCTGATCAAAGTCAAAGCCAGCGTCTTCCAACATCTGCTTGGCTTTTTCCGGGTCATATGCCGGGGCCGAGTAGCCCTCGGAGAAGCCGGGTTTTACACCAGGAGGAGCAAACTGGGTGGCGGCGGTAGCGCCCTCGGGATAGAAGTTATCCACGATGCGCTGCTTGTCGATCGCCATCGCCAGCGCCTGGCGAACGGTTTCGTTATCATACGGGGGGATTTCGTTGTTGAATGCCAGGTACAGGAAGTTGTTGAAGGTGCGGGGGTACAGCTTCAGGTTGGCGTCCGCTTCCACGGTCGGGTAATCGTCGGTGCCGACGTTGTCGATACCATCGATGTTACCGGACTGCAGGTCGAGCAAGCGGGCAGCCGCTTCCTGGTTCCATTTCAGGATGAAGGTTTCATTCTTGGGCTTCTCACCCCACCACAGCGGGTTGGCCACGAAGGTGATGTGATCGCCACGCACCCATTCCTTGACCATGTACGGGCCGGCGCCAACCGGGTTTTCGGCCAGCTTGGCAGCATCGCCGCCGATAGCCTGCAGATAACCGGTGTCGAGAATGATGAAGGCAGGAACGGAGATCTTGGCCAGGAAGGCCGGGTCGGGGTTGCAGAAGGTGAACACAACTGTGTGTTCATCAACCGCTTCCATCGACTTCATGTTACCGCCGTACTCGCAGTCTGGCGCTTCCTTCTTCACCGGCGCGAAGGCAACTTCTGGATAGTCCGGTTTGATTTCGGGAGCAGCAGGTACATCCGTAGCAGCGGGTTGAGCAGGTTCTGCTGGCGCAGCGGGTGCGGCCGGCGTACAGGCACCCAGGAGCACACTCATTGCGACAACAATTGTGAAAATCGAGACGAGCAAACGCCTTTTCACTTTCTCCTCCTTCGTTCTTCAATTGTGGAACAGGAAATAGGGAAAAATAGGGTGTAGAAACCCGGTTGTCAGATTGTTGTAACACCTCCTTGGTGACAAATGGATACAAAAATTATTATAGGGGTTATTTGATGGTTGTCAATTTATTCGATCCCCTTTTCAAGCCAATCGTTTCCAGTTTGCGTAAAAAAAGGGTTGGGAGTATACTCGGCCTCGTGCCTTCCAAAGCAAAAACAGATGTTTTCAGAGTGAGATACGAATCCAATGCAGGTGGGTTTTAACAATTACATCCCGGCGGTTGGAGGAATGAGATGAAACGAGCAGTTAGCATCAGCATTGGATCGTCCCGGCGGAATAAATCTGTCAATATTGACCTCCTGGGGCACACCGTCTGTATCGAACGGATCGGTACGGATGGGGATATGGAGAAGGCCAGCCAGGCGTTTGGCGAGTTGGATGGAACCGTCGACGCGCTCAGCGTGGGCGGCGCAGATTTGGGTTTAATGGTTGACACGAAATGGTACCCTCTGCATTCCGTAAAACCCATGGTGCGGCGGGTGAAGAAAACCCCTCTGGTCGATGGAACCGGGTTAAAAGTCACGCTTGAGCGGCGGGTAGGGCCGTTGATCAATGGCTCGCTGAATGCGATCCTGCCATACAAGCGTGTTCTGGTGGTGGCCGGCGTTGACCGCTGGGGCTTGGGCCAGGCGTTCTTAACTTCGGGCTATGAATGCGTGTTCGGCGATTTGATGTTTGCCCTTGGCCTGCCGATCCCCATTCGCAGTGAAAAAACCTTAAAAACCCTGGCCTCGGTGTTGATCCCGGTCATCGGGCGGCTGCCTTTCCGGTGGGTGTACCCGGTGGGAAAAGCCCAGGAGAAGCAAACCCCGCGCTGGAAACAGTATTTTGATTGGGCCAGCGTGATTGCCGGCGACTGCCATTACATTCGCCGTTATATGCCTGACCACCTGGACGGGAAAGTCGTCGTCACCAATACCACCACCTTGGAAGACATCCAACTATTCCGCGAAGCTGGCGTCACGCACATCATTACCACCACGCCGGTGCTCGACGGCCGATCTTTTGGGACGAATATGATGGAAGCGGCCATTATCGCCGCCACGGGGCGCACGGCCCCGGTTGATTATGCCCACCCAGGGAATTACCTGATGGAGATGGATACAATCCTGGACCGTATCCATCTCACTCCTCAACTTCAAAAACTATAGGAGTAGTGGCGTTTATGGATGCTGTTGTGACTGCGGGCAGCCGGCCGCTGCCAAATGAACCCCTGTACGAACTCACTCGCGGCGGTTATAAGGCCATGCTCGATATCGCTGGAAAACCCATGATCCAGTGGGTATTGGACAGCCTCAGCGCTTCAAACAAAATCGGCCAGGTGGTTGTGGTGGGCCTGCCGCCCTACACCAACCTGTACTGCGACCACCCGCTGACGATTGTGGAAGACCACGGCGGCCTGTTGATTAACGCGCAGACCGGGATGCGTGAGTTGCTCAAGAGCAATCCCAGCCTGGAACACGCGCTGCTGATCTCCTCCGACGTGCCCGCGATCACGGCGCAGATGGTGGACTGGGTTATCGACACAATGCTGGAAACCGACCACGATTTCCTCTACCCGGTGATTTCCCGCGCCACCATGGAAGCCCGCTTCCCCGGCTCAAAACGCAC